>NZ_QKQR01000017.1:0-175204 GCF_008042305.1 Bacillus sp. AY18-3
AAGACCATCGCAAATGATGGTCTAAGGAAGGGGACAATTTATGTCAATTTAATTAGGGATGGAAGTTGTTCAAGACACTGGGGAATGTCTTATGAATTAGGGAGGAACAACTTCGATACATATACTATAAAAGGTGGATGTGACCTTGGTGTGAACATAGAGTGAAAGAGAGAGGGAGTTTTAAATAGAAGATAGAGTAAATAAAAAAATAAGACCATCACATAAGAGATGGTCAAGGAAGGGGACAATTTATGTCAATTTAATTAGGGATGGAAAGCTGTTCAAGACACTGGGGAATGTCTTATAAATTAGGGAGGAACAGCTCCGATACATATACTATAAAAGTTGGATGTGACCTTGGTGTGAACATAGAGTGAAAGGTATGAGAATTTGAGAAATGATACATATAAAATGATTGTTGCGAGAGTTGTAGAGTACGAATAAATATAATAGAAAGTTTCTTGTCATAAAATGAAGTGGAGTTCGAGTATAAATAAAAGTTGAAATCTTTAAAAAAAAGGATTATGCTCAACTATATTATAAGAATATAAGGTTTATCCCGCTATGTAAGGTTTCTTATAAGCCTTTAGTTATGAGGGGAAAAGGGAGTTAGTGAATATGGAAGTAACAAAAAGACAAGGGCTGTATAATCGTTTTATACGATTAAATCCACCACAAATATTAGCACTAGGTTTTTTCTGCTTAATTGTGGTTGGCGGTTTGTTATTAAAGTTACCATTTGCAACGAAAGTACATATTAGTTGGGTAGATGCTTTCTTTACGGCAACGTCAGCAGCAACTGTAACGGGATTAGGAGTAGTAGATACTGCAAGTACGTTTACGATGTTTGGCGAGATTGTTATTATGTTTTTAATTCAAACAGGTGGTTTAGGTCTTATGACAATTGCCATTTTAATTGTTTGGGTATTAGGTAAAAAAATCGGGTTACGCCATCGATTATTAATCGGAGAGGCATTTAATCAGACAAATATAGGTGGTCTTGTAAAGTTAGTAAAACGTGTCTTTATATTTTCAATTTGTATTGAATTGATTGGAGTTATCTTTTTATCATTTCGCTTTATTCCAGAGTTTGGCTTTGGAAAAGGTGTATACTATAGTATTTTTCACGTGATCGCATCATATAACAATGCCGGATTTGCTCTATGGCCAGATAATTTAACGAGGTATGTAGGAGATCCTATTATTAATATCGGGATCTGCTCTTTAATCGTAATAGGTGGTCTCGGTTTTACTGTATTAATTGATATATGGTATAGCCGTAGTTTTCGAAAATTATCGCTTCATTCCAAAATCATGATTGTTGGAACAGTAGCGCTAAATGTGATAGCGATGATTGTGATTTTTGTATTGGAATATAATAATGTGAAGACGTTGGGGAATTTACCTTTAAATGAAAAGTTATGGGCTTCTTTTTTCCAAGGTATTACTCCTCGTACTGCTGGATTTAATACAGTTGACTACGGGGGGATGGAAGAATCATCTATATTATTTACGATGGTTTTAATGTTTATTGGTGCAGGAAGTGTATCGACAGGTGGAGGGATTAAATTAACAACGTTTGTTATTTTAGTTACATCCGTCCTTTCTTTCTTTAGAAAAAAAGAGGAAATCGTTTTATTTCAGCGCACGATAAAAATGTCAACAGTAACGAGAGCGTTAGCCATTGCTGTTGCCAGTCAAATACTCATTTTTGCAGCAGTATTTGTATTAATGCTTACAGAAAACTTTAGTTTTATTCAGTTACTATTTGAAACAATTTCAGCGTTTGGAACAGTAGGGTTAACGATGGGGATTACTGCAAAGTTATCAGCATTTGGAAAATGTATTATTATGTTTGTTATGTTTTGTGGATTAATTGGACCGTTAACACTTGTTTTTTCTTTAGCGCGACCAGCAAAACAAAAAATTAAATATCCATCGGAAGATGTATTTACAGGATAAGGTATCCCGCATAAGCGAGATACCTTTTTCTTTTTAAAAAAGGGAGAACAATAATCCGACAAGTGCTACTCGGAATAAAATTGCAATGAGTGCTGCAATTCCGCCGACAATCGCAGCGATACCACCAGTTACAGTAGCTCCGCGATTATAAGCGTAAATTCCTAGTAATACAGAAACAAGACCAAATAATGTTGGGAAGGTAAAGAGTGATAAGATAGATAAGGCAAGAGCGATAAAGCCAGCAGTTGATCCAGCGGCGGACGATCTTACATCATCTTTATTATCTTTCTCATCGTAATCATAATCAATGCGCTGTGGTGCAACCTCAGCTGCATATTCTTCTTTATAGTCACTATAATCACTATCTATTCTATCTCTTTTTTTATACTCATCAAATTTCTCAGTCAAAGTCATGGCTCCTTTCATAACAAGGTTCAATAGTAGTATGCATCTCTTTTTCTTTTTTATCCCGCTATTGTAGCCCGTAAATATCTGATTGCTAATGGCTAATAATCAGTGGGGGATGAACAAAGCCCTGCTGATTAAAGTTTCACTTTATCCGAACGAGTACAAGGCGTAATTCCACTTAGAAGAGTAAAAATGTTTTTTTGAAATAGGAAAAGTTAGTATGACTTCCTCTATTTTGGAAAGTATAAAAAAGAATAATGAGGAAAGGGTGCAATACATAATGGAACATCCAATTGAAGATTTAATGAAAACAGCAATGACAAATTTAAAAGAGATGGTAGATGTAAATACGATTGTCGGAAGTCCAGTTTCAACAGCTGATGGAAATGTAGTATTAACAGTATCTCAAGTGGCTTTTGGTTTTGGTGCCGGCGGAAGTGACTTTAAAGGTGATTTCATTTCCGAAAAGCATAATAACGGACAAGGGCAGCATAAAGAGAAGAAGCAAAGCCATCCATTTGGAGGCGGAAGCGGGGCTGGGGTTTCTATTAGCCCAGTTGCTTTTTTAGTAGTCGGTTCTAACGGTGTGCAAGTATTACACCTCAATAGTAGTACACATTTAATTGAAAAGGCTTTAAATACGGTACCAAGCACTGTAGATAAATTTGTAAATGGTCGCCAAAAGTGAACTTGCATTTTTTAGGAATTATGATATATTAGAAAAAGTGCGCTTTAAGATGATCGGAATAATTGAACTGTAAATATATATGATGTGTGGAATAAGGGAGAGGAATTTATGATTAATATCAAAAACTTAGTAGTTGGCTTATGTATGTTAGTAAGCGGTTTTGTTGTATATGTAATAAAAGAAAAAGCTCCATTCTAAAACAGACAAACCGTTACTGTCTGTTTTTAATTTACAAAAAATGTTGACAAGTTATTGTATTAGTGTTAAGATTTTAATTCGTGTCTCGGTTACAGCTAGTGTAAAGTAAATAAATCTTATAAATATAATACGAAAAGTTTGCGAAAGATCGGGTAGTCTTACCAACAACTTTTGTGAACAAACCCTATAAATTATTATTGTAGGCTTTATATGTATACTAGTGAATCAAGGAGCGGTCAGTGGAACCGTAATGATGAGAGAGAGGTAGGGCTTTCATCCAGTATATGTTACTTTCCCGTTAGGTGAATATAAAAAAGAGGACTCCTTTTCAAAAGGAGTCCTCTTTCTTTTTGTATAATACATTTAAGTGCGGCTCTCTACTTGCTGACAAATTTCATCTGTTGTTAAACCATGAGCTGCAATTACCGATCCCTTAATTGATGCATCTGCAATACCCATCATATTAGAATCTTGCCCAGTTACAACACAACAATCGCACCCTTGTGCATCCTGTTCGGAGCCCAGGGTAACAACTTCATGTCCCTGTTGCTGAAGAGCTTGTTGAACATCTGTTAATGAGTTTTCAACGCCAATTCTAGCCATAATTCTCACCTCCTACCATCTAGTTGCTAGTATGCTCAAGTCCACTGCATATATTTATGAAAAGACGGTAGGAAGTAAATCTTTGTTTAGTCGTTATATACACCAGTAAGCATTTGACTTACGAATTGATCGTTTAAAGTATCTTGGGTAGAAGAAGTATTTGAATGAATGTCAATTGAAGCAATAAAATTATTATGTTCTTTATTATTTGGTTCTACCTCTACATAATTATCGAATTTACAAAAACCTTTCGTATCCATTAGATCAAATAGTTGAAGCATTTCTACTACCTCTTGTCTCGTTCCTTTAATTTGTACACACGCCATATTGATTTCCTCCTTCATTTTGACAAATTGTTTTTTAAAAATAGGATTATGATTACGAAACGAAAAATATGAATGTTATTTTTAGACAGCGTTATTTTTAATATTTCCCCCCTTTTTCAGCAAAAGTCGTTATATATTACCGAATTTATAAAAACGGACGTCCGTTTATTGAATACAATAGATTCGTATCAATTGATGAAAATCCTTCTTTTAAACAAATATTTTTTTTAGTGGAAATTGACGAAAAAAAATTTTTTGACTTTTTGTAAACGTTAACAATGCTGTTAAATCAATATAATCAAAGATGTACGTACGATTAAAAATTATAAATTTTCTAAAAATTCACTTGATTTATTTAGAAAGGAGAGTAAACTAGGAAACAATAAAAAATTCATAGAACATAGGAGGCGCTTTCCAGTGAACGAGCAATGGATTTTCTTAAATGGAGAATTTGTTCCAAAAGACGAGGCAAAAGTTTCAGTATATGATCATGGTTATTTATATGGCGATGGAGTATTTGAAGGAATTAGAGTATATAGCGGTAATGTTTTCCGTTTGAGAGAGCATCTTGTCCGGTTATATGAATCAGCAAAATCCATCATGTTAGAAATTCCATATTCTTTAGATGAAGTAACGAATATTGTTGTTGAGACGATTCGACAAAATAAATTATCTAATGGATACATTCGCCTTGTTGTATCGAGAGGAGCAGGAAATCTTGGATTAGATCCTGATTCTTGTAAGAAACCGAATGTAGTAGTAATTGCAGAACAACTATCTTTATTCCCGCAAGAATATTATGAAAAGGGGATTCCAGTTGTAACAGTTGCAACGCGCCGAAACCGTCCAGATGTTTTGTCGCCTCAAGTAAAATCTTTAAATTACTTAAACAATATTTTAGTTCGTATTGAAGCGAAATTAGCTGGAGTACAAGAAGCACTTATGTTAAATGATCAAGGATACGTAGCTGAAGGCTCAGGAGATAACGTGTTTATTGTAAAAGGAAATAAATTAATTACACCACCAAGTTCTGCTGGAGCGTTAGAAGGCGTTACACGAAACGCTATATTAGAAATCGGTGAAAAACTTGGATATGACGTTAGAGAAGAGTTATTTACAAGGCATGATGTATATGTAGCTGATGAAGTATTTTTAACAGGAACGGCTGCTGAAGTAATTGCTGTTACGACAGTAGATGGTAGAACGATTGGTTTAGGGCAAACAGGTCTACATACGAATCGTTTATTAGAAGAATTCCGAAAGTTAGTTGTAGAAGATGGAGAGAAGATTTACGAAGAAAATAAAGTTGGATAACAACTCTTTATAACAATAAGAAAGCGTTGAGAGGGAGGAGTAGTTGATTGTGAAGCCTCACAGAGAGTCGGTGGTTGCTGAAAACCGATGGTTCACGTCGACGAACATCGCCCTTGAGTGCTAAGCTGAAGCATTTGTCTAGGCTTAGACGGTAGCTCCGTTATTAGCTAGACTCATTTATGGGTCACTGAGGCAAGAGTATTCTTGCGAAGAAGGGTGGTACCGCGAAATCTTTCGTCCCTTCAGCACATAGCTGGAGTGTGGACGTAGGATTTTTTTTATTGATAAAAATTTTCAAAAAGGGGGCTTATAAGAACAATGTCTTCAAAAACGGAAGAGAAACTGGCAACTGGTGCACAGCTATTGTTAGAAGCGTTAGAAAAGGAAGGAGTAGAAGTGATTTTCGGTTATCCTGGTGGTGCTGTTTTACCTCTTTATGATGCACTCTATGACTGTGAAATTCCGCATATTTTAACAAGGCATGAGCAAGGAGCTATTCACGCCGCGGAAGGGTATGCCAGAATTACTGGCAATCCAGGGGTTGTCATTGCAACGAGTGGGCCAGGTGCTACAAATGTTATTACCGGTCTAGCAGATGCGATGATTGATTCATTACCACTTGTTGTATTTACAGGGCAAGTAGCAACGACGTTAATTGGAAGTGATGCTTTCCAAGAAGCGGATATTATGGGGCTTACGATGCCGGTGACAAAACATAACTATCAAGTGCGAAAGGCTTCAGATTTACCTCGAATTATTAAAGAAGCATTTCATATTGCTAGAACAGGAAGACCAGGCCCAGTCGTTATTGACCTTCCGAAAGATATGGTAGTAGAGCAAGGAGAACGCTGTAATGACGTACAAATGGATTTACCAGGATACAACCCTAATTATGAACCAAATTTACTCCAAATAAACAAATTATTACAAGCAATTAGGGCTGCAAACAAGCCGTTAATTTTAGCTGGAGCAGGTGTATTGCATGCGAAGGCTTCGAAAGAGTTAACAAGTTTTGCTCGTAAATATGAAATTCCTGTTGTGCATACATTACTTGGTCTTGGTGGGTTTCCGCCAGATGATGAACTTTTTCTAGGGATGGGAGGAATGCACGGTTCTTACACAGCCAATATGGCGTTATATGAATGCGACTTACTTATTAATATAGGTGCAAGATTCGACGATCGTCTTACTGGGAATTTAGCTTATTTTGCTAAAAAGGCGACTGTTGCGCATATCGATATTGATCCAGCCGAAATCGGAAAAAATGTGCCGACTGAAATTCCTATTGTTGCAAGTGCTAAGCGAGCTTTGGAAGTATTATTTCAACCAGAAGGAAAGAAAGAAAATCATCATGAATGGATCTCTTTACTAAAGAGTAGAAAAGAAAAGTATCCATTCTCTTATAAACGAAATTCGGAAAGTATTAAGCCTCAATACGCAATTGATATGTTATATAAAATTACGAAAGGAGAAGCGATTGTAACAACAGATGTTGGGCAACATCAAATGTGGGCGGCACAATATTATCCGCTCAAAAATCCAGATAAATGGGTAACTTCAGGAGGATTAGGAACGATGGGATTTGGGTTTCCAGCAGCAATTGGTGCGCAAATTGCAAAGCCTGAGGAACTAGTTATTGCAATTGTAGGTGACGCTGGATTTCAAATGACCTTGCAAGAATTAAGTGTGTTAAAAGAACACTCATTGCCTGTTAAAGTATTTATTTTAAATAATGAAGCTTTAGGAATGGTAAGACAATGGCAAGATGAATTTTATAATCAAAGATACTCGCACTCTTTATTGTCGTGTCAACCAGATTTCGTCGCTCTTGCGAATGCGTATGGCATAAAAGGTGTTCGTATAGATGATCCACTTCTTGCAAAGAAGCAAATACAGCAGGCGATTGAATTAAAAGAACCGGTCGTAATTGATTGCCGTGTACTTCAATCAGAAAAGGTAATGCCGATGGTTGCGCCAGGGAAAGGTGTTCACCAAATGGAGGGAGTGGAAAAAAGGTGAAGAGAATTGTTACAGCGACAGTTCGAAATCAAAGTGGTGTGTTAAACCGAATTACGGGTGTTATGACACGAAGACATTTTAATATTGAAAGTATTTCAGTAGGTCATACGGAATCATCGGACATATCGCGGATGACGATTGTTGTACACGTTGAAAATGAACAGCAAGTGGAGCAGTTAATTAAACAACTTCATAAGCAAATTGATGTTCTGAAAGTATCAGATATTACAGAAGAAGCGATGATCGCAAGAGAACTTGCACTTATTAAAGTAGCAACATCAGTAGCAAGAGCAGAATTATATAGTTTAATTGAACCGTTTCGAGCCGCTGTAATAGATGTTGGGAAGGATTCCATAGTTGTGCAAGTAACTGGTACGCAGGAGAAAGTAGAAGCATTAATTGAATTACTTCGTCCGTATGGTTTGAAAGAAATTGCTAGAACAGGTGTAACAGCATTTACGCGTAGTATGAAAAAACAAGATAAGCAAGTTATGTTAATTCAATAATCATTTAAATATAGGGGGAAATGAAAATGACAAAAGTTTATTATGAGAAAGATGTAACGGTAAATGTATTAAAAGAAAAGAAAGTAGCAATCATTGGATATGGTTCGCAAGGTCATGCGCATGCGCAAAACTTACGTGATAACGGATTTGATGTAGTAGTAGGTTTAAGAAAAGGGAAGTCTTGGGATAAAGCGAAAGAAGATGGGTTTTCTGTATATACAGTAGCAGAAGCAGCGGAAAAAGCTGATGTAGTAATGATTCTACTACCAGATGAACTCCAGCCAGAAGTATATGAAGCGGAAATTGCGCCAAATTTAAAGGCAGGAAATTCTCTCGTTTTTGCACACGGATTTAATGTTCACTTTGATCAAGTGAAACCACCAGCTAATGTAGATGTATTTCTAGTAGCGCCAAAAGGGCCAGGTCATCTTGTGCGCCGTACATTTGCTGAAGGCGGAGCTGTTCCTGCATTATTTGCAGTATACCAAGATGCAACAGGAGTTGCGACTGAAAAGGCACTTTCTTATGCTGATGGGATTGGAGCGACGAGAGCTGGTGTATTAGAAACGACATTTAAAGAAGAAACAGAAACAGATTTATTTGGAGAGCAAGCTGTGCTTTGCGGCGGAGTAACTGCGCTAGTAAAAGCTGGATTTGAAACGTTAGTTGATGCTGGTTATCAACCGGAACTTGCATATTTTGAATGTTTACATGAACTAAAACTAATCGTTGACCTTATGTATGAAGGCGGACTTGAAAATATGAGATATTCAGTTTCAGATACAGCGCAGTGGGGCGACTTCGTATCAGGACCACGCGTTGTAACGGAAGATACGAAGAAAGCGATGGGTGCAGTGCTGGCAGAAATTCAAGATGGTACATTTGCAAGAGGCTGGATTGCAGAGCATAAAGCAGGAAAACCAAATTTCCATGCGACAAATGAGAAAGAGAATGAACATGAAATTGAAGTAGTTGGACGTAAATTACGTGAAATGATGCCGTTTGTACAGCCGCGAGTAAAGGCAGGGGTCAAATAATATGAAACAGATTTTGTTCATGGATACGACGCTACGTGATGGCGAACAATCACCAGGAGTAAATTTAAATGAACAAGAGAAATTGCAAATTGCAAGGCAATTAGAGAGACTAGGTATTAATGTCATGGAAGCTGGTTTTGCAGCAGCTTCCGAAGGGGATTTTCAATCGGTAAAACGCATCGCAAATACCATTCAAAATGCTACAGTTATGAGTTTAGCTAGAGCGAAAGAAAGTGATATTCGAAGAGCATATGAAGCGGTGAAAGGTGCTGTATCTCCTCGTTTACACGTATTTTTAGCTACAAGTGATATTCATATGAAATATAAACTTTGTATGTCAAAAGAAGATGTATTAGATAGTATTCACCGCTCGGTTACACTCGGGAAATCATTATTTCCGACAGTACAATTTTCTGCAGAAGATGCGACAAGAACAGCAAGAGATTTTTTAGCTGAAGCAGTTGAAGTTGCGATTCGTGCAGGAGCGAATGTAATTAATATTCCAGATACAGTTGGATATACGAATCCAGAAGAATATTATTCTCTTTTTAAATACTTACAAGAATCCGTTCCTTCATATGAAAAAGCAATTTTCTCTTGTCATTGTCATGATGATCTTGGGATGGCAGTAGCAAATTCATTAGCTGCGGTTGAAGGCGGAGCGTTGCAAGTAGAAGGAACAATTAATGGAATTGGAGAAAGAGCAGGTAATGCGGCGCTAGAAGAGGTCGCAGTTGCTCTTCATATTAGAAAAGATTTCTATAAGGCGGAGTCTTCTATGACGCTAAAAGAAATTAAAACGACGAGTACATTAGTAAGCAGATTAACAGGTATGGTTGTACCGAAAAATAAAGCGATCGTTGGAGCGAATGCTTTTGCTCATGAATCCGGAATTCATCAAGATGGTGTTTTAAAAGAAGTGACAACATATGAAATTATTGAACCAGCGCTAATAGGCGAATCTCAAAATCTATTCGTACTTGGAAAACATTCTGGACGTCACGCGTTTACAGAAAAAATGAAAGAGCTTGGCTATGAATTTACAAAGGAAGAACGAGATGCGGTGTTTGAAGCGTTCAAAAAATTAGCTGATCGTAAGAAGGAAATTACTGAGGAAGATTTACGTGCGCTTATGCTTGGTGAAGCAGCATTTGCAGCTCAGCAATATAACATTACGCAACTACAAGTTCATTTCGTATCAAATAGTACACAATGCGCGACAGTTGTACTAAAAGACGAAGAAGGAAATGCATACGAAGATGCAGCCACTGGTTCTGGTAGTATTGAGGCGATCTATAATGCAATCCAAAGAATTTTAGGATTAGAATGTGAATTGGTGGATTATCGCATACAATCTATTACACAAGGTCAAGACGCACTGGCTCATGTTCATGTTGAATTAAAAGAAGGAACGCATCAAGTATCAGGTTTTGGTGTTGCGCAAGATGTATTGGAAGCGTCGGCAAGAGCATATGTCCATGCAGCAGGGAAATTAAAATCTCTTATAGCGCTTGTGAAATAAGTGTTTGATGGGTGAGGGAGAAGTTTCCTTACCTATCAAATTAAAGTTCTGAAAATTCAGTTAAAAGGAGTGTTGAAATTGGAAAAACGTATCGTTTGTTTAGCTGGTGATGGTGTTGGCCCAGAAATTATGGAAAGTGCGAAAGAAGTATTGCATATGGTAGAAAGGTTATATGGACATCATTTTCACTTACAAGATGAGTACTTTGGCGGGAGTGCTATCGATTTAAATGGGCAACCATTACCACAACGAACGCTTGCCGCTTGTTTAGCAAGTGATGCGGTTTTACTTGGAGCGGTTGGTGGACCAAGGTGGGATAGCGCGAAAGAAAGACCGGAGAAAGGATTATTAGCTCTAAGAAAAGGACTTGGAGTATTTGCGAACGTTCGCCCTGTAACGGTAGAAAGCGCAACGGCACATTTATCGCCATTAAAAAACGCTGATGAAATTGATTTCGTTGTTGTTCGTGAATTAACAGGCGGAATTTATTTTTCTTATCCGAAAGAACGAACGGACGAAGTAGCAACAGATACACTTACGTATCATCGTCATGAAATTGAACGGATCGTTTCTTATGCCTTTCAATTAGCGAGTAAGCGGAAGAAAAAAGTAACATCTATTGATAAGGCGAATGTTTTAGAATCTAGTAAACTATGGAGAACTGTTACGGAAGAAGTAGCACTTCGTTATCCAGACGTTGAACTAGAACATATTTTAGTAGATGCAGCTGCGATGGAGTTAATTCGGAATCCAGGACGGTTTGATGTAATTGTAACGGAAAATTTATTTGGGGATATTTTGAGTGACGAGGCTTCAGTATTAGCGGGATCATTAGGAATGCTTCCATCAGCAAGTCACGCGGAAAAGGGGCCTTCATTATACGAGCCTATTCACGGATCAGCACCGGATATTGCCGGGAAAAATAAGGTGAATCCAATTGCAATGATGCGCTCTGTTGCAATGATGCTTGGGCAATCATTTGAGTTAACGAGAGAAGGGAATGCAATTGAATCTGCGATATCTGCAGTTCTTAAATTAGGAAAATGTACAGCAGATATCGGAGGAGATGAGACGACAACTTCATTTACGAAGGCAGTTATACAAGAGATGGAAGAGCAAGCGTTAGTAGGGAGAGGGAGATAATGGGAAAAAGGCTGCTAGATAAACTTTGGGAAAGACACGTAGTTACGACAAACGAAAATGGATTGGATTTATTATATATCGATCTTCATCTTGTTCATGAAGTAACGTCACCGCAAGCCTTTGAAGGCTTGCGGCTTACAAATCGAACGGTTCGCAGATCGGATTTAACATTCGCAACGATGGATCATAATATTCCAACGAAAGATGTTTGGGATATTACCGATCGCATTGCGAAGCAGCAACTAGATACACTCCGGGAAAATTGTAAACAATTTCAGGTGCCGTTAGCGGATATCGGGGATGAAGAGCAAGGGATTGTTCATGTTATCGGACCAGAACTTGGACTTACACAACCAGGAAAAACAATTGTTTGTGGTGATAGTCATACAGCAACGCATGGTGCGTTTGGCGCACTAGCATTTGGCATTGGTACGAGTGAAGTGGAGCATGTATTGGCAACGCAAACGTTATGGCAACGAAAGCCGAAAGCGATGGGTATTGAGTTAAAAGGAAAATTACAGAAAGGTGTTTACGCAAAAGATATTATTTTGCATTTCCTTTCAAAGTACGGTGTAGCAGTTGGAACTGGATATGTAATGGAATTTTACGGAGATACGATTGAGGTTATGGAGATGGAAGAGAGAATGACGCTTTGTAATATGGCAATTGAAGGAGGAGCAAAGGCTGGTATTATAGCACCAGATGAAAAAACATTTGCTTATGTAAAAGGACGTAAATATGCACCGAAAGACTTTGAAACATTCGAGAAGAAATGGTCTGAACTTTATACAGATTCAGATGCAATTTATGATTTGCATATTTCGATAGATGTGACGGATTTAGCACCGTACGTTACATGGGGAACAAACCCGAGTATGGGTGTTCGTATTGATGAAAAATTGCCAGAAAAGCAGGATGCAAATGACGAAAGAGCATTTTCTTATATGGGATTAAGCCCTGGACAAAGCACGTATGACATTCCTGTTCAGCATGTTTTCATTGGATCTTGTACAAATTCCAGGCTTTCTGATTTAGAAATTGCTGCATCTGTTGTGAAAGGGAGAAAGGTAAAAGAAGGTGTGCGAGCGCTCGTTGTGCCTGGATCGAAAAGAGTAAGAGAAGCTGCGATGCAAAAAGGGCTACATCACATATTTGAAGAAGCTGGATTTGAATGGAGAGAGCCTGGATGTTCAATGTGTCTTGGAATGAATCCAGATCAAGTACCTGAAGGAGAACATTGTGCCTCGACTTCAAATCGTAATTTTGAAGGAAGACAAGGAAAAGGGGCACGAACACATTTAGTTAGCCCAGCAATGGCGGCAGCTGCTGCGTTATACGGTCATTTTGTTGATACTAGAAAGGAGAGTTATGATGGAGCCATTTCGTATTCATAAAGGTACTGCTGCAGTACTGATGAATGATAATGTTGATACAGATCAAATTATTCCGAAGCAATACTTAAAGAGAATTGAAAGGACGGGATTTGGAAAATATTTATTCGATGAATGGCGTTATGATAATAACCGCCATGAAAACCCTAATTTTCCGCTTAATGCACAAAATAGAAAAGGAGCAAGTATATTAATTACAGGTGATAATTTTGGTTGTGGTTCTTCAAGAGAACATGCTCCGTGGGCGCTTGCTGATTATGGTTTTCGCGTTATTATCGCCGGGGGGTTTGCAGATATTTTTTATATGAATTGTATGAAAAATGGTATGTTACCAATTGTAATGGATAAAGAAATGCGAGAACAACTTGCCAAAACGGATGCGAGAGAACAAATAGAAGTGGATTTAGAGAATGAGGTAATTAAAACAAGTACGCACAGGTTTCATTTTACAATCGAGAAAATGTGGAAAGAGAAATTATTAAATGGTCTAGACGAAATTAGTATTACGATGCAATATGAACAAGAAATTGTAGAGTATGAAAGGAGAGTAGCTTTACATTAAGAAATAACGGAATGTTCAAAAAGTATTTACATTCAGAATTAAGTATTATATACTATGTAAAAATCAGAGGAGAAAGGGAGTAAGTATTATGAATATCATGCAATCTATTAAAATGCTTACACAACTACATCATCATACATAAAGCCCTTGAACCTAGCGTGAAAACGTGTAGGCACAAGGGTTATTCCCGTTGTACCTACACTCTACTAAAGAGCCTTGTAGGTATTTTGTCTACAAGGCTCTTTTTATTTTCGGTTTAGGTGAATGAAATGGGCATACATTAGAAAGGGAAAGGTGTGAGAATTTAGATGACAAAATGGAAACGGGCAAACCCAAATGGAACGAGAGACTATTTATTCGAAGAATGTACGTTAATTGAAGAGGTGGAGCAAAAATTAAGACGTACTTTTTTAGGGCGAGGTTATGAGGAAATAAGGACACCTACAATTGAATTTTATGATGTTTTTGCCTTTCAAAATAGGCCGATAGATGAAGAAAAGATGTATAAATTTTTTGATGAAAAGGGACGGATTATCGTGTTACGTCCAGATATGACAATTCCTTTAGCGAGAGTGATGGGAACGCAGAGGTGGGATACGCCGCTTAAACTGACGTATGGCGGGAATGTATTTCGGGCGAATGAGTCCCTTACTGGAAAATATAATGAAATTGTACAAAGTGGTATTGAAATTATAGGTATTGATAATGTAAGAGCTGAAATTGAATGCGTCATAAGCGTCATTCAATCACTTCAAAAGGTGAAGGTACAATCTTTTACAATAGAGATTGGGCAAGTGCAATTATATAAATGTATTGTAAAAAAACTCTCCATTCATGAGGAAGAAGAGAGAGTACTTAGGACATACATTGAAAGTAAAAATTATGCGGCTCTATCAAATTTTATTAGAGAAAAGAAATTAGATCGATGTGATGAAACAGTAAGATTACTTGAGAAGTTACCAAGGCTATTTGGGAACTTAGAAGTGATTGAGGAAGCAGAAAAACTCGCCTCAAGTAATGAAATGAAAATGGCGATTGCAAGAGTGAAAGAAATATATGAAGAAATTGAAAAACTAGGCTATGGATCTTACATATCAATTGATTTAGGTATGATTCAACATTTAGATTACTATACGGGAGTTATTTTCAAAGGGTATATATACGAAATTGGAGAAGAAATTGTTAGTGGCGGAAGGTATGATGAGTTAATTGGAAATTTTGGAGAAATGCTGCCGGCTGTTGGACTCGCGGTGCAAGTCAATCAAATTGTGAAGGCGCTGCAAGAGCAACAAGAACCATATGAACGAAAGGGAATAGATATTATTATTCATTATGAGTTAAATAGATTAGCAGAAGCGGAAAGATTACGAAATTTACTTCAAAAGGACGGGAAAAAAGTAGAGCTATCCTTATTCTCTAATGTAAATGACACCTTTCAATTTGCAAGAAAAAATCAAATAGTAACGGTCGTTGAGGCGAAGAACGAATCATTAGTGGAATATGTATGGAAAGAGAAATGGGTAGTCCAGAAAGAAGGAGAAACTTCATGCGTAACATTCAAATTGCGTTAACGAAGGGAAGATTAGAAAAACATGTGATTCCGCTCTTTGAGCAAATTGGAATTGATTGTTCGGAGCTCAAAAATAAAGGACGAAAGCTTGTCTTTCAAAGTAAAAATACAGATATCTCATTTATTTTAGTGAAAGCAGTAGATGTTGCTACTTATGTAGAACATGGAGTAGCTGATATTGGGGTCGTTGGAAAAGATATTTTAATGGAAAACGAGAAAGATATTTATGAAATGTTAGATTTAGGAGTAGGTGTGTGTAAGTTTTGTGTTGCTTCTATTCCTACTTATAATCCGAAGAGCTACCGGAAGAAACGCATTGCGACGAAATATCCACATATTACTTCTAACTATTTTCATGATAAAGGGGAGGATGTAGAAATTATAAAAATAGAAGGTTCTGTAGAAATCGCTCCTATTCTTGGATTGGCAGATGCGATTGTTGATATTGTGGAAACAGGAAAAACATTACAAGAAAATGGGCTCATTGTATTTGAGGAAATGTGTTCTATATCTGCTCGAATGATTGTAAATAAGGCTGCATTAAAAACTAAAAAAGACGAAATATTCAGTATTATAAATATGATGGAGCAAGAAATTTTGTCAGGAAAATAGGGGGACTTGTAATGGAGATAGTTTTTGAAGATTTTCAAAAGGCGTTATCGAAAATAAAATTGCTACGAGAAAACGCTAATATAATAGAAGAAACTGTTCAAAGAAGTGTAAGCGAAATCGTTCGAAAGGTAAGGAAGAGTACGGATGAGGCTCTATCTTTTTATACAAAAAAGTTTGATGGTGTGGAGATTAAAGAGTTTCGTGTAAGTGAGGAAGAAATAAAACGAGCGGGTATGTTTGTAGAGAATTCATTTTTAGAAGCGTTACAAGAGGCGAAGAAAAACATTATTTCTTATCACGAAAAGCAAAAAAGGCAATCCATGTTCGATTGCACGAGTGAAGGCATTATTAGAGGGCAAATCATTCGGCCGTTAGAAAATGTAGGGGTATATGTGCCGGGCGGAACTGCTTCGTATCCTTCGTCAGTATTAATGAATGTATTGCCAGCAAAACTCGCTGGTGTGAAAAAGATTGTAATGGTAACACCACCAAGGCAAGGGGGGATTGATCCACATATTTTAGTTGCTGCAAGCCTTGCAGGAGTAGATGAAATTTATACAATAGGTGGTGCGCAAGCAATTGCTGCTTTAGCATATGGGACGGAATCGATTCCAAAAGTGGATAAAATAGTTGGACCAGGAAATTTGTACGTTGCTCTGGCGAAACGAGAAGTATACGGAATAGTAAATATCGATATGATTGCTGGACCGTCAGAAATTGTAGTTATTGCTGATGAAACCGGTAATGCAAAATATATCGCTGCTGATTTATTATCACAAGCAGAACATGACGAGAGAGCAACAGCAATTTGTATTACAACGAATATAGAGTTAGCAAAAGAAGTAGAAAGAGAGATAGAAAGACAGTTAGAAACATTACCAAGAAGCGAAATTGCACGTGAATCGATAAATAGAAATGGAGCTATCTTTATCGTGCCTTCTTTAGATGAGGCGCTACAATTATCGAATGAAATCGCTCCAGAACATTTAGAATTACATATAAAAGAACCGATGAATGCTCTAGCTTATGTGAAACATGCAGGGTCTATCTTTCTTGGTCCATATGCACCGGAACCGCTCGGTGATTATTTAGCAGGACCGAATCACGTGTTACCCACAAGTGGAACGGCAAGGTTTTTCTCACCGTTATCAGTCGATGATTTCGTGAAAAAATCAAGCTTTCTGTCTTATACGGAGGAAGCGTTAAGAGATGTACAACATCATATTGTAGAACTTGCCAATAAAGAAGGATTACATGCGCATGCGAGAGCAATTCAAATAAGATTTGAGGAGGAAGAATAATGCGTGAGTGCAGTCAAATACGTGAGACGACAGAAACAAAAATCAAATTAAGTTTGCAGCTTGATGAAGGCAAGAACGTTTCTGTACAAACGGGAGTTGGATTTTTTGATCATATGCTAACTTTATTTGCAAGGCATGGAAGATTCGGTTTACAAGTGGAGGCGGAAGGCGATGTATTCGTTGATGCGCATCATACAGTTGAAGATGTTGGAATTGTACTCGGAAATTGTTTGAAAGAAGCATTGCAAAATAAAGAGGGGATTAACCGTTATGGCTCCGCATATGTACCGATGGATGAATCTTTAGGTTTTGTCGCAATTGATATTAGCGGGCGCTCATATATTGTATTTCAAGGAGAATTAACGAATCCGAAGCTAGGGGATTTTGATACAGAACTAACAGAAGAATTTTTTAGAGCAGTTGCTCATGCTGCCAATATTACATTACACGCTCGCATTTTATACGGAAGCAATACACATCACAAAGTTGAAGCGTTATTTAAAGCGTTTGGTAGAGCGCTTAGAGAAGCAGTCGAAAGAAATGCCAGCATTACTGGTGTAAATTCCACGAAAGGGATGTTGTAATTGATTGCTATTATAGATTATGGAATGGGAAATATTCGCAGTGTGGAACAAGCATTACAATATATTGGAGCAGAGTACATCGTAACGGGTGATAAAGAAAAGATTTTTAGAAGTGATGGAGTAATTTTACCAGGAGTAGGTGCATTTCCGAAAGCGATGGATGTATTGGAAGAAAAAAATTTAGTGCGTGTGTTAAAAGAAGTCGGGCGTTCAGGAAAACCGCTTCTGGGCATTTGCCTAGGGATGCAGCTTTTATTTGAAAAAAGTGAGGAACTACAAGACTGTAACGGATTAAGTTTATTGCCAGGTGTTATTCGAAAGTTAAAGGTTCCTTATAAAATTCCACATATGGGATGGAATGAGTTAAAGAAAGAGGGAGAAATAGCACTTTGGAATGGAGTAGAGGACGGTTCTTTCGTATATTATGTTCACTCTTATTATGCAGATTGTCCAAATGAAATTGTGTATGGGATAAGTGAATATGGAGTGAAAGTACCTGGTTTTGTAGCAAAAGGAAATATATACGGCGCACAGTTTCATCCTGAAAAAAGCGGTGACATTGGAATGCAAATGTTGAAAAATTTCAAAGGGGTGGTAGAGGCATGGAAATCTTCCCAGCTATCGATTTAAAAGAGGGGCGATGCGTTAGACTTTATCAAGGAGAGTTTAGTAAAGAAACAGTAATGAATGAAGATCCGGTTGCGCAAGCGATTATATTCGAAAAATTGGGAGCGAAAAAGTTGCACATTGTTGATTTAGATGGCGCAATTGCTGGCGAGTCAGTAAATTTGCTCGTTATTGAAAGAATATGCAAGGCAGTACGTATTCCTGTGCAAGTTGGAGGAGGAATTCGATCACTTGTAGCGGTAGAGAAGTTATTGTCAGTAGGTGTAGATAAAGTGATTTTAGGAACAGCTGCTCTTTATGATAAGGAATTTTTAGAAGAAGCAGTTCTTCTATATAAAGAGAAAATCATTGTTGGAATTGATGCGAAAAATGGTTTCGTAGCAACGAGAGGCTGGCTTGATGTGTCTGAAATTTCTTATATTTATTTAGCAAAGCAAATGGAGAATGTAGGTGTTCAAACGATTGTGTTTACAGACATTTCGAAAGACGGGACACTTGCAGGACCGAATTTAGAGCAATTGGAGTTACTACAAAAAAGCGTGAGCATTCGTCTTATTGCTTCTGGAGGAGTGGCATCTATTCAAGATGTGAAAAAATTAAATGATATGAATATATACGGCGTCATAATTGGTAAGGCTCTTTATGAGAAAACGATTGATTTAGAAGAAGTGTTAGAGGTAACAAAGTTATGTTAGCGAAACGCATTATTCCATGTCTAGATGTGAAAGAGGGCCGAGTCGTAAAGGGTGTAAATTTTATAGGGTTACAAGACGTCGGTGATCCTGTTGAAATAGCCGCTTTATATAATGAGGCGGGAGCAGATGAAATTGTATTTTTAGATATTACGGCAACGCATGAAGGACGAAAAACAATTCTAGATGTTGTAGAAAAAACAGCTTCGAAAGTATTTATTCCTCTTACAGTTGGCGGGGGAATTTCAAGTGTTAAAGATATGTACAATTTACTAAGAGCTGGAGCGGATAAAGTTTCAATCAACTCAGCGGCAGTGCGAAATCCAAAGCTAATCGAAGAAGGGGCAGAACACTTTGGCTCACAATGTATTGTCGTAGCAATTGATGCTAGAAAAGTAGCAGAAGAAAAGTGGAATGTTTATGTGAACGGCGGAAGAGTTGATACGGGTATGGATGCAATCGGGTGGGCAAAACGCGTTGCCGAGCTAGGGGCAGGCGAAATTTTGTTAACGAGTATGGATGCAGATGGAACGAAAAACGGGTATGATCTTCGTTTAACAGAAGAAATTTCAAAAAGCGTTTCCGTACCAGTCATCGCGTCAGGCGGATGTGGTCACGTTGATCACATTATAGAAGTTTTTCAAAAGACAACAGTTGATGCAGCACTTGCGGCATCCATCTTTCATTATGGTGAGGCGACAGTGCAGGACGTAAAGAGAAAATTAAGAAATGCAAATGTTGAGGTGCGGTTATGAAACCTAACTTTTCAAAAGGATTATTACCAGCAGTTGTAATTGAAGAAGGGACAAAAGAAGTTTTAATGCTAGCTTATATGAATGAAGAAGCATATGAAAAAACGCTAAAAACGAAAAGAACATGTTTTTATTCTCGTTCAAGACAATCGTTATGGAATAAAGGAGAAACATCAGGAAATGTCCAATATGTGCAATCTCTTTACTTAGATTGTGATCAAGATTCAATTGTTGTTGTCGTAAAGCAAGTGGGACCTGCTTGTCATACAGGAGAGAAAACATGTTTTCACTACCAAATTATATAGGGGGATACATATGGAAAATGCCTTTAAATTACTATTTGAAACAATTGAAGAACGAAAGGGAAATCCACTTCCTGAATCGTATACAAATTATTTATTTTCAAAAGGCGAAGATAAAATTTTAAAGAAAATTGGTGAAGAATGCACGGAAGTAATTATCGCATCTAAAAATAATGACAAAGAAGAATTAGTGAAAGAAATGGTTGATGTATTGTATCACTGCTTTGTTTTATTAGCTGAAAAAAATATATCATTAGAAGATGTTATGGAGGAAGTGACAGAAAGAAATGGGAAGCTTTCGCGAGTAGGGGACAGAAGTGAAATAGATACATTATAAGGGGGAAATGTAGATGAAGGTGGATTATCACATTCATTTAGAAGAAGGGCCATATTCAATAGGATGGCTAGCTAAAATAAATGAAGTGTTACAACATTATGAACCACTTAAAGAAGAGAAACATTCTATGGAATGGCTTGTGAAAACACAAGAACGCCTGCAAAGACGTGTGAAAGAAGGGCCATTTACAATGAAATGGATTGATTTATATTTAGAAGAAGCTTTGCAAAAAGGTATAAAAGAAGTTGGTATTGTCGATCATTTATACCGTTTTTATGAAGCGAGAGAATACTATGAAAGATATGTCGATATTAGTGATTCGAGGCTTGGTCGTTTACAGAAGGAATGGTTAGACCAAGTAAGGGTAACATCACTGCATGATTTTACAAAGGCAATTGAAGAGGCGAAAGAACGGTGGAGTAAAAGAGGTGTTACGCTTAAACTTGGAATTGAAGCGGATTATTTTATTGGTGGTGAACAAGAATTACAATCTTTACTCGCATTAGGAGATTTTGATTATGTAATTGGTTCTGTTCATTTTTTAAATGGATGGGGATTTGATAATCCAGATACGAAAGAATATTTTAAGGAACATGACTTATATGCTTTATATGATACGTTTTTCAAAACGGTTGAGTGTGCAGTTCGCTCTAATTTATTTGATATTATAGCTCATCTTGATAACATAAAAGTATTTAATTATCGGTTAGATGAAAATGAACAACTTTCTTATTATAAGGAAATTGCGCGTGCGTTAGTAGAAACAAATACGGCAACGGAAATAAATGCAGGATTGTACTATCGCTATCCTGTACGCGAAATGTGTCCGAGTCCGCTATATTTACAAGTACTAGCTAAGCATGGCGTTCCAGTTACTCTCTCCTCAGATGCTCATTATCCGAATGATTTAGGGAAATATGTGGAAGAGAATATAAAGACGTTACGTAATCATGATATTTCTCACATAGCTACATTTACGAAACGAGTAAGAACGATGAGATTACTGGAAGAAGAAGTAACAATTTCAAAATGATCACGATTTTTTGATGAAAACCACCCTTTTTGTTCAAAATAAGAAAGAATAAAAAGGAGGGTAAGAAATGGCGAAACAACAAAATAAACAAAATGTACAAGGTGCACAACAACAAGCTTATACTTCTGAAACGAATGCTACATCTCAATCCGTTATTGAGGAACAAATTAGTGATACAGTTGCAGAGGGAACGATCGATGTGAAGCTTGGAAAACAATCGCAAGAAAAAGCATAAGAAGAGGGGGAGACTTGCATCTCCTCTTTTTTTGTTGAAAAGTGTCGATTTTCAAAACTATAATCAAATTCCTTGGTTTTTATATGTGGATTTCTTACAATAAAAGATAAGAGATATCTTATTTTCTATAGAAGAGGTGTTAGTAGTGGCAAAAATATTAGTAGCAGGGAAAATTCCAGCAATCGGATTAGAACTATTAAAGGATCATGATGTAGAAATGTACGATAAAGAGGCGTTAATTTCTTTAGATGAATTAACAGAGCGTGTAAAAGACAAAGATGCATTGTTAAGCCTACTTTCTACAAAGGTGACAAAAGAAGTGATTGATGCGGCACCTAATTTGAAGATTGTTGCAAACTATGGTGCTGGTTACGACAATATTGATTACACGTATGCGGGTGAAAAAGGAATTGTAGTATCGAATACACCGAAAGTATCAACTGAAGCTACTGCAGAACTAACATTTGCACTTCTTTTAGCAGCGGCACGTAGAATTCCGGAAGGTGATACGCTATGTCGTACAACTGGATTTAATGGATGGGCACCATTATTTTTCTTAGGCCGCGAAGTACACGGTAAAACAATTGGAATTATTGGCCTTGGAGAAATCGGAAAGGCAGTTGCAAAGCGTGCGAAAGCGTTTGGAATGAATGTTTTATATACAGGACCAAACCGAAAGCCTGAAGCTGAAAGTGAGCTGGAAGCAACATATGTAACATTAGAAGAATTATTACAAACAGCAGACTTTATTACAATTAACTGTGCGTATAATCCGAAATTGCACCATATGATTGATGAAGAACAGTTCAAAATGATGAAGAAAACAGCGTATATTATAAATGCTTCACGTGGACCAATCATGCATGAAGCAGCACTCGCTCATGCATTAAAAACGAATGAAATTGAAGGGGCGGCTCTTGATGTGTTTGAATTTGAACCGAAAATTACTGAAGAGCTAAAAGGGTTAAAGAATGTAGTACTTGCTCCTCACGTAGGAAATGCAACATTCGAAACGCGTGATGCGATGGCTGAAATGGCAGTAAGAAATATTTTAGCAGTATTAAACGGTGAAGAGCCTGTAACACCTGTAAATCAAAAAGTATTCGTTACAAAATAAAAAGAAACCTTCCGGTTCCGGAAGGTTTCTTATTTGTCTTTATTTGCTCTTTTAGATGGTATTTGTCTAAGAAATTGAGATAGCATATACAAAATGTATAGTGGAATAGCAATGAATAAGAAAACAGAAAAATTACCGAACCCTGTTTGGTACATTGTGATAATGATTCCAACTAAAAATAGTGTAATAATGATGCTATATCGTGGAATTGGTACATCTTTTAAACTTGGGATACGAATGCGGCTCACCATTAAAAATGCGAACGTTACAAATACTGTAATAAGAACGATTTTTGGAATGGTATGTGAAAATAATGTTAAGAAAGCAACAAGCCCTCCCGCTGCTGTAATCGGTACGCCAGTGAAATATTTCATTGAAGTAGAAGATGGTGTTACATTAAATCGTGCTAAACGGTATGCTCCGAAAAGAGGGAATAGTCCCGCTATGTATAGTCCGATGATTCCGTAATTGGAGAAAGATGTGTAATACATGAGAACAGCAGGTGCTGCACCAAATGTTACGACATCCGCCAGTGAGTCAAGCTCTTTTCCCATTTGTGAATCAACACGTAATAAACGAGCAACACGCCCATCAAGACTATCTAACATCATCCCGATAAGTACTAAAATAGCAGCTGATTTATAATATCCTAAAGATGCATAGCCGATTGACAAGAATCCACTATATAAATTTCCGAGCGTAAATAAGTTTGGAATAGCTGCTCTATACAAAATCTGATCCCTTGCTTTCTGTAATAAATTCTTAATTAGTTTATGAAATTTTACTTATTTTATCATACCATAAATTTCTTCCTCATACGAAAAAAATTCCCAATTTGTGAAAGATTTCATAGCGGAATGATTTGAAAAATAAGTGAAAAAAGAAGCAACTTTTATAAAAGTTGCTTCTGGCGCTATTCAAATTTCGTTGTCATTGTTCCGGTTTTATAACGATTGTTAGGATCGAAACGTAATAAGTCTCCATAAATGAGTTTGTCGGAGAGTTTCAATTCAGTTTTTGCTTTTTCAATATTTGGTTGACATAATGAAATGTCCGCTTCTTCACCTGTATTTCGTTTATAGCACATGTTTTTTGTATAAATATAGTTTTCCGAAACGAAGCTACCATCACGCATTACCATAAGTGGATCTTCTTCTTTAATAAATAGGTCAGTTCCAAATTCAACTGATTGATTTGTTTTAATACCAAGTAAATGAAGTAGCGTTGGCTTAATATCAATTTGACCAGATACTTTAGAAATGACTTTTCCTTCTTGACCAGGTACATGAATAATGAGAGGGACGCGTTGTAATTGCATAGAATCAAACGGTGTAATAGCGTCTTTACCAAGGAACTGAGCCATAGCTGCATTATGGTTTTCAGAAATACCGTAATGATCTCCATAAATGACAATAACGGAATTATCATACAGTCCTTCCTCTTTTAATTGTTTAATAAATAGTTTAAGAGCTTCATCCGTGTAACGAACGGTTGGGAAGTAGCGGTTTACAACACCACTTTCCGAATTAAACTCATCAACATATTGATCTTCTGGATTTAGAAGAAATGGAAAATGATTTGTTAAAGTAATAAATTTTGTATAGAACGGTTGTGGTAAAGATTTTAGCTTTGGAATCGATTGTTCAAAGAACCCTTTATCTTTTAATCCCCAACCGACAGACATTTGTTCTGTGCCTACGTAATCATTTAAATTAAAGTAACGATCATATCCAAGTGCAGGATACATTACATCACGATTCCAAAACGTTTTATCGTTTGAATGGAAGACAGCAGAAGAATATCCGTATTTTTTTAATTGTTCTGGTGTAGCTGTATATTCATTTGTTGCGTGAGTAAAGAATACAGAACCGCGGTCTAACGGATAAAGTGAATTTTCAACGATAAATTCAGCATCAGAAGTTTTACCTTGTCCCGTTTGATGATAGAAGTTATCGAAATAAAAACTATCTTTAATAAATTCATTTAAAAATGGAGTGATTTCTTTTCCATTTATTTTTTTATTAATAACAAAACTTTGTGTAGATTCCATTGAAATCAAAATTACATTTTTACCTTTTGCAGCTCCAAATAAGTTTTTATCAACTTGCTTATCTTTTGAGTCTGTATAGTTTTTAATTTCAGAGAACCCGTCACCACTTGCAAATACACGTTCAGCCGAAGATTTAGATTGAAGTGTAATATCAAATAGATGATATGTGTATAAACCTAAATTTTTCACGACAGTTTGACGATCAAATGAGCGTGAGAACATTTGTGGCTTATAAATAACTGAAACGACAATTTGTAATGCTAATAGAGCTGTTACACCGCTAAAGAAAGTTCGCTTCTCAGAGCGAGAAAGTGGCGTCTTGTCGCAAAATGCTGGGAATTTACGTGAAAGAAACATTAAAATAATTGCATCTGCAAATAAAAGTAATGTTTTGTACGTAAAGAGTTCTTTTATACTTGTCCCTAAATCAGCCATATTATTTGTTTGAAATAAAACTGGGAACGTAACGAAATCGTTATAAAACCCATAAAACATTGCATTTCCAAATAAAATAAAGGACAGTATAAAACTGATTCCAACTATAATACGGTTTCGGTGTTTAGATGCAAGTAAAGCAAAACCGAAAAATAAAAGTAACGCAGCTAGTGGATTAATAAAAAGCATAAATTCTTCAAAGAAGTTATCAATTTTAATATCAAATGCTAGCTTGTACACAATATATGTTTTTATCCATAATAAAACGACTGCAACGAGTGCAAATCGCAGTTTTGGAAACAGACGTTGTAGCATAATATACTCCTCTCCTAAAAAGCATGACAGTTCTTGTGAGCCGGTTTGATTAGCGCCTCATTTTATATATACGAACAGTCCTTTGTTATTATGTTTATTATACTATGAGTATCATTATACGAAAATAAAAGAGAGTTGTGGACTTTTTTATAATAATTGAGTAGAAAAAGGGCAGTGGGAGACAATAAAACGGAGTTTCTATGTATGATAATTATCGTGCGCAGAAAGAATCGTGTAATAATACGGAGGTTATAATGCGAAAATTATTATATTTTATAGTATGCAGTAGTGTTATACTTTTTGCTTCACCGAGTGTGTCGGTAGCCCAATATGATGCACCTCTTATGGAAGATGCCCTTTATTCTGTTTTATTTCCGAAAATAAATAAAGCAATTGAAAAACAATATGGGAGCTTGAAGCCTTATCAATGTCCTAAAATTATTAGTTTAAAAAAAGTGTATAGCGGTACATATTTATTTCAAGCAAGTATTGAAGTAACGAAGTATGAACGAGTTGCTGGGAAAATTGCTCCACCATTTGAGAAGGTAACGATTACATTTAATAATGAAGAAGGCGAATGGGAAGTGTCAAAGATTTCAGTAAAGCGCTTACCAAATGATACGAAATTAAACTGTAAAAAAACAATATAAAAAATTGTTTGACAAATAAAATGGTCCTTTGGTATTGTTAATAGCAACAATTAGATGTTTGAAAATTAAATAGACTTACCTCATCTACTCTCAAAGGTAGAGGCCGCGATAGGAAAGAGTAAGCTATGGGAGATTTAATGGAATCTGTGATCATAGGTTGAAAGGGACTATTGCCGAAATATAAGAATAACCATCTTATTCATATATTGGGACTGCATTGAATAAATGTAGTACTGTCATAATATTTATTTTATGGAGAGCTATTTGGAGATGTTGATGCGGTTTCTTATTTTGAGGAGATAACAACTCGTTTATTTTTTCAATATATATTTTTCCTAATAAGAAACGCGTGTGAACATTGTTCCGCGCGTTTTTTGTCTATCTAAAAGCGTGCTGCAATGAATAGAAGATTGGGGTTATGAGTTTTAGAGGAAATAAGGGAGGAATTCAAATGTATTTACACGGCACGAGCCGAATCAATGGGCAAGGACACTTAGAAATTGGAGGGTGCGATACGACGCAGCTAGCAAAACAATACGGAACACCACTTTATGTATACGATGAAGAGTCAATTCGAGGAAAGTGCCGCGCGTTTCATCGTGCGTTTAAAGAAAGTGGTTTCTCTTATCAAGTAGCATATGCAAGCAAGGCGTTCTTGTGCATGGAGATGTGCCGAGTGGCTCGTGAAGAGAATATGTCATTAGATGTTGTTTCTGGAGGAGAATTATATACTGCGCTGCAAGCAGGATTTCCGGCATCACGCATTCATTTTCACGGCAATAATAAAACAGAAGAAGAAATTGTGATGGCTCTTCAGGCGAATATTGGTTGTTTTGTCGTAGATAATTTCTTGGAATTAGAAATTTTGCATGATTTAGCAGTGCAACATGGGAAATTTGTGAACATATTAATTCGTGTAACGCCCGGAGTAGAGGCGCACACACATGAATATATTACAACAGGCCAAGATGATTCGAAATTTGGATTTGGCGTGTCAAATGGTCAAGCGATGCAAGTGATTGAGATTGCTTTACAAAAATCAAATTATAATGTGTTAGGAATTCATTCACATATCGGATCACAAATATTTGAAACGGCCGGCTTTGTGCGAGCGATTGAAGTTCTTCGTCAATTTTTAGAACAAGTGAGAGAGCGAACAAACTATGTAGTAAAAGTGCTAAATGTAGGCGGAGGATTCGGAATACGCTACACAGAGTCAGATACACCATTAACTCTTGAGACATATGTGCGAGCTGTAACAAGTGCTGTGAGGGAACAATTTACAGTATGTAATTATCCCCTGCCAGAAATATGGGTTGAACCAGGCCGTAGTATTGTAGGGGATGCTGGAACGACAATTTATACAGTCGGATCTGTGAAAGACATTCCTGGTATTCGGAAATATGTATCAGTGGATGGTGGGATGACTGATAATTTAAGACCTGCTTTATATAACGCTCGTTATGAAGCGATGTTAGCGAATCGAGGGAATGATGAGAATGAGGAACTTGTCTCGATTGCTGGGAAGTGCTGTGAGAGTGGAGATATGTTAATTTGGGATATCACTCTACCGAAAGTTGCTTCAGCCGATTTATTAGCAATTTCTTGTACAGGGGCATATGGATACTCGATGGCGAATAATTATAATCGGATTCGTAGACCAGCTGTCGTCTTCGCGAAAGGCGGCACATCACAAATTGTTGTAGAGCGTGAAACATATGAAAATATTATTGGGAACGATCGCATACGTATTAAAGAACTTGTGTGAATGGGAAAAAGGAGTTGTTCGGATGGGCAATTCCTTTTTTATAAAATAAAATAATTAAAATATATCGGAAAACTAGGATTGAAAAAAATCAGAATTGTGATAAAATACAAATACAAAGCTTATCAAGAGAAGCGGAGGGAACTGGCCCGAAGAAGCTCGGCAACCTGCTTATAGAAAGCAAGGTGCTAAATCCAGCAAAATGGAATCCATTTTGAAAGATAAGGTAAAATATATTACCGAACAGTCTTTTCGAAATGGGAAAGATTTTTTTTATGAATAAAAAGGGGGGCTGTTCGCGTGAGCGTACGGGAACATTTTGAGGAAGTATCTGAGAAAATTCAAGCGATGCTTGCTGATATGAAATATGGTTCAATTACAATTGTTGTGCAAGATGGGAAAGTCATTCAATTAGAGAAAAGTGAAAAGGTACGTTTAAAGTAAAAAGCGCTGACTAGAAAAACTAGAGGCGGTTTTAACCTATTATATTAGGTTAAAACCGTCTTTTTGCTTTTACAGGGGGAAAGAACATGTTGACGTATGAAACGTGGGAAGAAAATAATGTTTCATTTTCAGAAGAAGATGAAACGAAAGGCGCGCTATCTGTATTAAGTTGGGCTTATAAAGAATATAAAAGTGAAATTGTATACGCATGTAGCTTCGGAGTGGAAGGGATGGTATTGCTGCATCTTATAAACCAAGTAAATCCATCTGCTAAAGTTGTATTTTTAGATACGAATGTTCATTTTCAAGAAACGTATGAATTAATTCAAAAAGTGCGGAAACGATTTCCTTCATTAAATATTATAGAAAAACAGCCGGAACTTACGCTTGATGAACAAGCGAAGTTGCATGGTGAGAAATTATGGGAAAGTAATCCGAATCTTTGTTGTAAAATTAGAAAAATTTTACCGTTAGAAAAATCATTAGCAGCGGAAAAAGCGTGGATATCGGGCTTAAGGAGGGAACAATCTGAAACACGTAAGCATACAAAGTTTATAAATCAAGATCATCGCTTTCAATCTATTAAAGTTTGTCCACTCATTCATTGGACGTGGAAAGAAGTGTGGCGATATGTATACAAACATAGCTTACCGTATAACCCACTGCATGATGTTGGATATCCAAGTATTGGGTGTGAGAAGTGTACGTTACCTGTAGGTGAGGGTGGCGATTCGAGAGATGGTAGGTGGTCTGGGAAAGTGAAAACAGAATGTGGTCTTCATTACCAATAAGATGAATTTGAAAATAAAGCTAAGAGAGGAAATAGAAAATGAGTACAAGAAACGAATTAATAAATCGTATAGACGAGACTTACGACGTATCACAAATCGAAAAAGAAATTGAACTAGACAACATTGCGTTAAGTGATTTAGAGCTATTAGCGACAGGGGGATATAGCCCACTTACTGGTTTTTTAGGAAAGAAAGATTATGATTCGGTCGTAGAAACGCTTCGCTTAGCAAACGGGAGCATATGGAGTATACCGATTACATTACCAGTAACAGAAGAAGTAGCAGAGAGTCTAAAAGCTGGAGAGGAAGTAAAACTTGTTAATGCTGAAAATGTATATGGTGTCATTCAAATAGAAGATATTTTTGTGCCTGACAAGGAAAAAGAAGCGTTACTTGTGTATAAAACGACGGATGAGGCTCATCCAGGAGTGAAAAAATTATATGAACGACCGAACGTTTATGTCGGGGGAGCTATTATTCTTACAAAGCGCTTTGAAAATAATCCGTTTCCTTCTTATCATTTAGATCCAATTGAAACGAGAGAAGAATTTAAAAAACGTGGTTGGAAAACAGTGGTTGGATTTCAAACGAGAAATCCGGTACATCGTGCCCATGAATACATTCAAAAATCTGCCCTTGAAATTGTAGATGGTCTCTTTTTAAATCCACTCGTTGGGGAAACGAAGTCGGACGATATTCCTGCTGATGTAAGGATGGAAAGCTATGAAGTATTACTTCAAAACTATTATCCGAAAGATCGTGTCTTTTTAGGCGTATTTCCTGCAGCAATGCGTTACGCAGGACCGAGGGAAGCGATATTCCATGCAATAGTCAGAAAGAATTTTGGATGCACCCACTTTATCGTAGGGCGTGATCATGCAGGAGTAGGAGATTATTACGGGACTTATGAAGCACAAGAAATTTTTACAAACTTTACAGTGGAAGAGTTAGGGATTACACCATTATTTTTTGAACATAGTTTTTACTGCACGAAGTGTGAAGCGATGGCTTCGACGAAAACATGCCCACACGGAAAAGAGGATCATGTCATTTTATCAGGTACGAAAGTAAGAGAACTATTAAGAAACGGTGAGGTTCCGCCGAGTACATTTAGTCGTAAAGAAGTAGTGGAAGTGCTAATTAAAGGTTTGAAAAAAGAAGTAGTAACAGAATAGGGAGAGAATGACATGGATACGAATATTACTTGGCATACAGCATCTGTTTCAAAAGATGAGAGAAGAGTAAGAAATGGGCATCATAGTTTTGTAGTTTGGTTTACTGGTCTATCAGCTTCAGGTAAATCTACGGTGGCGAACGCGGTTGCTCGTAAACTATTTGAAAAGAATATTGGAAACTATGTACTAGATGGAGATAATGTACGCCACGGTTTAAATAAAGACTTAGGTTTTTCTGAAAGTGATCGTATGGAAAACATAAGACGGATTGGTGAAGTGGCGAAGCTATTTGTAGATCAAGGTACTGTTGTTCTTACAGCGTTTATTTCACCGTTTCGAGTAGACCGAAAACAAGTTAGAGATCTATTAGCAGCAGATGAGTTTATAGAAGTGTTTGTAAAATGTCCAATTGAAGAGTGTGAAAAACGTGATCCAAAAGGGTTATACAAAAAGGCAAGACAGGGTGATATTAAAGAGTTTACTGGTGTTGATTCACCGTATGAGGAGCCAGAGAAAGCAGAGTTAATTGTAGAAACGCACAAGTATTCTATTGAAGAATGTGCAGAACAAATCGTGAAGTACTTACAAGAGCGTAGTTTTATATAGGGGGATAAAAAATGAGTTATGAAAAAGTATGGGCTAACAATGAAAAATTAAATCAGACTGAGAAAAATAAATTGAAAAAAGATGGATTGGAAATCTTTAATGATATTCCTTACTATGCAGAAAATGGCTTCGAATCTATTCCGAAAGAAGAGTGGGACGCATTCAAATGGGCAGGGTTATATTTACAAAGACCGAAAGAAGCTGGATATTTTATGATGCGTGTAAATATTCCTTCAGGGATTATTACGAATGCACAGGCAGAAGTGCTTGCTTCTATCGCTGAGGATTATGGGCGTGACGTAATAGATATTACGACAAGACAGGCGATTCAGTTTCATTGGTTAGAAATTCATCAAATTCCAGATATTTTTAAAAGATTAGCAAGAGTTGGGTTATCTTCAGCGGGGGCGTGTGGTGATATAACGCGTAATATTACAGGGAATCCACTTGCTGGTATTGATGCAAATGAACTGTTTGATACAACGGGTATTGTGAAAGAGGTATATGATTATTTCCAACATAATGAAGAGTTTTCTAACTTACCGCGTAAATTTAAAATGTCTATTAGTTCTAACATTTATAATTCAGCAAACGCAGAGATTAACTGTGTTGCATTTACACCTGCAACGAAAGAGATAGATGGTGAGAAAAAAGTTGGTTTTCATATAAAAGTAGGCGGTGGATTATCAGCCCGTCCATATCTAGCTGATGAATTAGATGTATTCGTTTTACCAGAAGAAGTGAAGGCGGTAGCAATTGCGATTGCTACGATATTCCGTGATTTTGGATACCGTGAAAAACGTCATTTAGCTCGTTTGAAATTTCTAGTTGCAGACTGGGGAGCAGAGAAATTTAAAGAGAAACTAATAGAGTATATAGGACCATTGCAAAGTAAAGGAGAAAGTGCTCTCAAAGGATGGAATGCGGGATACTTTTATGGTGTTCAAGATCAAAAACAAGATGGACTAAAATATGTAGGTTTTAATGTGCCGGTAGGACGTCTACATGCAGAAGAAATGTTTGAGATTGCAAGAATTGCTAAGCAGTATGGAAATGGACAGATTCGTACATGTAATTCGCAAAACTTCATTATTCCGAATGTTCCGCCAAAAAATGTAACAGGTTTACTAAATGAGCCGTTGTTTAAAGCCATATCAGCAAGTCCTAAATCATTTATTGGTCATGCGGTTTCCTGTACCGGTATTGAGTATTGCAATCTTGCTTTAGTAGAAACGAAAGAAAGATTACGCAAAATCGCAGAGTACTTAGATACACAAATTGCACTCGATGTTCCAGTTCGTATTCATATGGTAGGATGCCCGAATTCATGTGGGCAACGTCAAATTGCTGATATTGGATTGCAAGGGGTGAAAATGAAAACGAAGGAAAAAGGAATTGTTGAAGCATTTGAAATATACGTAGGTGGAACGCTGTTAGATGGCGGTGCTTATAACCAAAAGTTAAAAGGGAAAATAGATGGCGAGGATCTACCTGATGTACTTGCATCATTTATAAGCTATTTCAAAGAGAATAAATTACCAGCTGAAACATTTTATGATTTTGTCAGCCGTGTTGGTATAGAGACATTACAAATAGCGTTAAATACTGTGTTAGAAGAAGTAATAGCGTCTTAGGAGGGACAATATGGATTTATATCGATTTGAAGCTGTGTTAGTAAATAGTATTGTTCCGATTGTTGTTGTTGCTCAAAGTGAAGAACAGGCATTTAAGCTCGCGGAGATAGAGCTTGAAAAGCATTTTTTACCGTTACCAGAAGTAAAGGAGATTTCTCTATTTGAAAAAAAGAAGATTCGAAAAGGTGCAGCATTTGTTATTCATGAGTAGGAAAAAGGTAATACGAAATAATGAAAACTTCCATTCGTATATAAGGATGGAAGTTTCACTTTAATAGTAGAAATGAGGAGAGATGATGGGGAAGGTTTATATCGTTGGTGCAGGTCCTGGTGATCCAGATTTAATTACTGTGAAAGGGTTGAAATGTATTAAGAAGGCAGATGTTATTTTATACGACCGTCTCGTGAATAAAGAGTTGCTTTCCCATGCAAAGCCTGAAGCGGATTTAATTTATTGCGGAAAACTACCAAATTATCACACGATGAAGCAAGAGACGATTAACACGTTTCTTATTAAATATGCGAAAAAGGGAAAAGTTGTAACGAGGCTAAAGGGCGGGGATCCATTTGTATTTGGTAGAGGAGGAGAAGAAGCTGAAGCGTTAGCAAAGCAAGGGGTACCATTTGAAATCGTTCCTGGTATTTCAGCTGGAATAGCTGCTCCTGCTTATGCTGGCATTCCAGTGACACATCGTGATGCAAGTGCAAGTTTTGCTATTGTGACAGGGCATAGGAAAGAAGGTGCTGAAGAAGAAGTGAAGTGGGAAAATTTAGTGAAAGGTGTAGAGACTTTAGCTGTATATATGGGGGTTAGCAATTTACCCTACATATGTGAACAACTGATGAAGCATGGAAAAGACAAAAGTACACCTGCTGCTATTATTGAACGGGGAACGACATCAATGCAGCGCACAGTTGTTGGGACGTTAGGAACAATTGTGGATGTTGCAAAAAAAGAACAAATTCAAAATCCGAGCATGATTGTAATTGGAGAAGTGGTCCGTTTTCGAGAAAAAATCCATTGGTTTGAGAAACAGACAGAAAGTACCTATCAAGTAAGTGGAGTGTTATAAAATGAAAGCCATCTTATATATATGCCATGGAAGTCGTTTGAAAGCAGCTAAAGAAGAAGCGGTTGCATTTATTACGTCATGCATGAACCGTGTAGAGGCAAGTATTCAAGAAGTTTGTTTTTTAGAGTTAGCGAGCCCAACGATTAATGAAGGGTTCCGTACATGTGTGAAGCGTGGTGCTACAGAGATTATTGTTATTCCAGTTTTTTTATTAGCGGCAGGTCATGTGAAAAAAGATATACCGTTTGAATTGGAAAAGTTAAATAATCAATTTTCGAATGTTAAAGTGACCTACGGTAACCCGTTTGGTGTATCAGAAACACTTGTGAAATCGGTGTATAGTGGAAGTGGCATTGAACAGGAAGATAAGAATGAAGTGACGCTACTTCTCGTAGCAAGAGGGAGTAGTGATCCTGAAGTATTAAGAGATATAAACTGGATTGCTTCTTTATTTCAACATGAAGAGAAAATTAAAAAAGTAGAGGTTTGTTATTTAGCGGCTGCCGAGCCGAAATTTGAGGAGAAGTTAAAGGAAGTTGTTGAACGAAAAGAAAAGAATATCGTTGTACTGCCTTACTTATTATTTACAGGTTTACTTATGAAACATATTGAAAAAGAAGTGCGCCAATATGAGTTGGATGAGATAAAAATAAGTCCGTATTTAGGAAAGAATGAAGCATTTCAATATATGTTAATTCAGAAAACGAAGAAATTATTGAAGGGAGATCAATATGTATCCACTTACAGTGCGAGTTGAGAAGAAACGTGTTGTTGTCATTGGTGGAGGAAAAGTCGCGGGATTCAAAATTATTCCTTTACTAAAACAAGGTGCGGATATAGTTGTGGTAAGTCCTGAATTGGATGCGAATTTAGTGAAACTTGTGGAAGAAAAGAAAATTCGTTGGTATCAAAGGGAGTATGAAAAAAGTGACATTAAAGGTGCTTTTTTAGTCGTTGCAGCGAGTAGTGATGCCGTATTAAATGAACAAGTTGCTGAAGATAGCGCAGAAAATCAGTTAGTAAATGTTATTACGAACCCGGAAAGTGGTAATGTTCATTTTCCAGCGGCAATTCATCGTGGATTATTGAATGTGGCTGTTTCTACCGGAGGAGCGAGTCCGAAACTTGCAAAAAAAATTCGTGATGATATCGCAAATAAATATGATGAGGCGTATGAACCGTATCTTGATTTTTTATCCGAAGTTAGAATAAAAGTGAAAGAACTACAAATAGAGAAAAGAGAGAGAAATATATTGTTGCAAGAAGTATTAAAGTCGGTATATGTTCAAAATGAACAAAAAAGAGAATTGTTTTTACAAGAATTAGAGAGAAGAGTTCATATAGGATAATGAATAAATTGTACTTTACAACTATAAAAATATAATTTATAATCACAAGTAACTTCAATAGATGAAATCGATGAGCAAGAAGAGTATGTATATTTGATACGTTCAGAGAGCTGGGGGAAGGTGTGAGCCCGGTACGATAAAATATACAGAATGGGCTTGCGAGAGGTATGTTGAACATTGTAGTAGGCAACCCGGGTTCCGCCGTTAAAAGGATAGAGTATCGGAATTTTCCTGTACTTGAACAAGTGGGATTTATCAATCCAATTGAGGTGGTACCACGGTATTTACATTACATATATCGTCCTCTACATGCATATTTGCGTGTAGGGGACTTTTTTATTTTCTAAAGGAGGTGTGCGAGTATGAAATGAAAGTGTATAATTAACAAAAGTTTAAATATTCAGAAAAGGAGAATTTATGATGAAAGAAACACAGCAATGGACATCGAAAATAGGCTTTGTACTCGCAGCAGCCGGAGCCGCAGTAGGTCTTGGTGCCATATGGAAATTTCCATATGTTGCAGGTAATGGTGGGGGAGGCGCATTCTTCCTTGTATTTTTACTATTAACTTTATTTATAGGTATGCCTCTTCTAATAGCGGAATTTGTCATTGGACGTAGCACCCAAAAAGAGGCAGTTACAGCTTATAAAGTACTAGTACCAAATAGTAAATTATATCCTTGGATTGGTCGTATGGGAGTTGTAACTTGTTTTAGTGTACTCTCTTTCTATAGTGTCGTAGGTGGATGGATTTTACTGTACTTATACTATAGTATTACAGGAAGCTTTTGGAATGGTGTTGTTGATTATGGAAAATTATTTGGTGAAACGATTTCAAATCCAGTAAGTGCGATTGGAGCGCAATTTATCTTTATGCTTTGTACTATTTTTGTAGTAAGTAAAGGTGTAGAGAAGGGAATAGAAAAGGCAAGTAAGTATATGATGCCACTATTATTTATTTTGTTTATTGCAATCATTATTCGTGCGTTAACACTCGATGGTGCTTTTGCTGGGGTAGAGTTCTTTTTGAAACCAGATTTTTCAAAGCTGACAGCAGATACGATTTTATACGCGATGGGACAATCGTTCTTCTCGCTAACAGTAGGTGCCTCAGTAATGGTCACGTATAGTTCGTACTTGAAGAAAGAAGAACATTTAGCTAAATCAGCAACGTCTATTGTAAGTTTAACTGTTTTTATTACAGTACTTGCAGGATTAGCAATTTTCCCGGCGATTTTCGCATTAGGCGTTAAGCCGACTGAAGGACCAGGACTACTGTTTATCGTCCTTCCAGCAGTATTTGCGAAAATACCATTTGGACAATTTTTCTTCATTATGTTTTTAGTTTTATTTTTCTTTGCAACTTTAACATCTGCGATTTCCATGCTTGAAATTGTAGTAGCATCTGTTGCGAAAGATAATGAGAAAAAGCGTCCGTCAGCATCATTATTAATTGGTATTCTTATTTTTGCAGTTGGAATCCCGTCAGCATTATCGTTTGGAATTATGAGTGATGTGAAAATATTTGGTAAGACATTCTTTGATTTCGTCGATTTTTCGGTAAGTAATATATTACTGCCGCTCGGAGTACTAGCCATTTCACTATTCGTACCAAATAAAATGAGTAAAGAAATGTTAATGAAAGAATTAGAAGTTACGGAAACGAAAGGGAAAACATTATTTAATATTTGGTTCTTCTTGCTTCGTTATGTTATTCCAGTAACGGTAATTATTGTATTTTTAAATGCGATAGGCGTATTTAAAATGTTTGCATAATAAAAAGACGGAGATTTCTCCGTCTTTTTATTATGTTGTAGGTGTATTCAATAAACGATTATACGCTTTATAGGCTGTGACGACTGCAATGAATGATCCGATTAAAAATAATGCTGAGCCGCCAAATGTAAATAACCGGCCAATGTAAGTTTCTCTAGCTTCTTCTATTTTCTGTTGTAATTGTGTATTCATATGATTCACCTCGTAAAATATGGGCATTTAGTTGTAGTCTATGTGGAATGCCTATAGTGTGTGAAGTGGAAATAAAAAAACTCGGTATGAACCGAGTTTTTTCTATAATCCGATATAAGGAGATGGATCCACTGCGTTTGTCTTACCGACATTCCATTCTCCAAGGTGAAGTTCGAAGTGTAAATGCTGCCCGTATGATTGGCCAGTATTTCCCATGAATCCAAGTTGAGTGCCTTGTTTTACAGTTTGTCCATTTGATACAGAACGGCTACTCATATGAGCATATACTGTCGTATATGTTTTTCCGTTTATACGGTGAGATAAGTACACAACGTTTCCGTAACTAGATGATAATTCTGAGCGAATAACAACACCATCAGCAGCGGCAATAATTGGAACGGTTCCTGAGGCTGCGATATCGATTCCTTTATGGTTATCTATAGAGCGCACGCCAAACCCAGAAGTTTTTGATCCAGCTGCTGGCTTAATAAACCCGCCAATATTTGTATCGTGTGGTGTTGGAGCTGCTTGAGCTGTTTGAGCAGATGTAGTGGCTTGTTTACGAGCTTCTTCTGCCTTGCGAGCTTCTTCAGCTTTACGAGCCTCTTCGGCACGTTTTTCTTCTTCAATTGCTTTTTGAACAGCTTGACGCTGATTTTCTAAAATGCCTTTAGATTCTTCTAATCCTTCAATCTCTGAATCTACTTTTGCTACTTTTGCATGTAGATCGCTAATAAAGGTTTGCTGCTGTTGTTGGTTATTTTGTAATTCTTGCTGTTTTTGTTCTAATTTTTGCTCGGATTCTTTCAGTTGTTGCTCTTTTTTCTCAACAGCCTCTTTTTCTTTCGTCACAGCATTTTGGTCAGTTGTTTGCTTTTTAACAATATCTGTATCATTGTTTAAAATTAAACTTACAGAGTACATATTATCAACAAGATCAGCAATGTTTGTAGAATTTGTTAATACCTCTGTAATGATGTTTGTACGAGGTTTTTCTTGCATAGATTGTAAACGTTGTTTAATAACTTCCTGACGCGTATCTATGTTTGTTTGTAATTGCTCTATATGTTTCTTTTTTTCAGTAATTATTTGTTGTGTTTTACTAATTTCTTTTTTTGTATCGTTTAATTCAGCTTCGTTTTTATTAATAGAAGTAGTTAAATCGTCGATTTTCTTTTGTAATTCTTGAATTTCTTTTTCTATTTGTTCTTTCTCAACTGATTTATTTTGTAAGTCATTTTGTTTTCCTTCTAATTCAGATTGAATATTAGATAATTTATCTTGATTCGTTTCAGCGTATACGGGTGAAAGTAACGGAGAAACAAAAAGTGTTCCTGCTGCTAAAACACTAAACGCTGCAAATTTCTTTTTCATGGTTGTCTGGCTCCTTTCCCTATGAATGTTATATATCATAAGAAGAAGAGTGTCTATCGTTGTAACCATAATGTAAAGAAAATTTTATAAAGTTGCTAAGTTTTGTCGGAATTTATCATTTTTCAACAGTATTTGTAATGGTGATTTTATTTTTTTAGTTTGTGCAACAAAGGTGTATTCTAGATTTTATCTGTAAAATAAAGGGAAAAATCGTGATTTTATATAGTGAAATTCAAGTTGAAAACCCACTAAAATACTAGTGAGGAATCGTTCTCATGTTAGGTTTTCTGACATGGGTTTTATTTTTGTCAAGAAAATTATTTGTGTTCAGGAAAAGTTATTTTGTTGTCAGATTTAATTTTTTGATTTATGATTTTTAACAGGGACAAAATGTAGTGAATTGTCGAATAATATGTAATACTCTTAATTTCAAGTTTTATAAATATAGAATGAGAGGTAGAGTGACACATCGAAGAGGGGGTTACAACAAATATGAAAAGAATAGGACTTGCATGGCAAATATTAATAGGACTTGCGCTTGGTATTGCAGTTGGGGCGATTTTCTTTGGCAATCCGGCAGTGGTGAGTTACTTACAACCAATTGGTGATATTTTCATCCGATTAATTAAAATGATCGTTGTACCGATTGTTGTAGCAAGTATTGTTGTTGGGGTTGCTGGTGTTGGCGATGTTAAAAAATTAGGTCGACTAGGCGGAAAAACAATTATTTACTTTGAAATAATTACAACAATTGCAATTATTGTCGGTCTATTAATTGCGAATATTTTCCAACCAGGAAAAGGCGTAAATATGGAGCAGTTAACAAAGACAGATATTTCGAAATATACACATACGACAGAGCAAGTACAAAGTCACTCATTTGCAGATACATTTGTAAATATTGTTCCAACGAACATTATGAAGTCATTAGCTGACGGAGATATGCTTGCTATTATCTTCTTCTCTGTATTATTTGGTTTAGGTGTAGCAGCAATTGGTGAAAGAGGAAGACCGGTTCTTCAATTTTTCCAAGGTGTAGCTGATGCAATGTTTTACGTAACAAACCAAGTTATGAAATTTGCACCATTTGGTGTGTTTGCACTAATTGGAGTTACAGTTTCTACATTTGGTCTTTCTTCATTAATTCCATTGGGGAAATTATTAATTGTAGTATACGGGGCAATGATTTTCTTCGTTGTAGTCGTATTAGGACTTACAGCGAAAATATTTGGAATTAACATTTTCCAATTCTTTAAGATTTTAAAAGACGAACTGATCTTAGCATACTCTACAGCAAGTTCAGAAACAGTTTTACCGAAAATCATGGAGAAAATGGAGAAGTTCGGTTGTCCGAAAGCAATTACATCTTTCGTTATTCCGACAGGTTATTCATTTAACTTAGATGGATCAACTTTATATCAAGCAATTGCAGCTATTTTCTTAGCGCAAATGTACGGTATTGATTTATCCATTACACAACAAATTACATTATTACTAGTATTAATGCTTACATCAAAAGGTATTGCGGGTGTACCGGGCGTATCATTCGTTGTATTATTAGCGACACTTGGTACAGTTGGTATTCCAGCTGAAGGTTTAGCCTTCATCGCTGGTATTGACCGTATTTTAGATATGGCTCGTACAGCAGTTAACGTTGTAGGAAACTCTTTAGCAGCTGTAGTTATGTCTAAGTGGGAAGGTCAATATGACGCTGAAAAAGGACAAGCTTATTTGAAAGAGATTTCTGAAAAAGGTCAAGCAGCTTAATTATAATTTGAACAAGCTCTCACATAATATGTGGGGGCTTTTCTATATAGAAGGGGAGCGGACGTAATGAAACGTAAATATGGTGACGGTTCTTCGTGGAAGCGACTAATAGAGAAGGATTATACGGTTAAGCAAGTGGAAGAAGGAATGCTAGGAATATTAGAAATAAAAAAGGTAAGAGAACCTAGTTGTAAAGAATATGATAGTAAAGAACTTTGTATCGCAGGGAATCAATATACGTGGGTTCAATATTTCATAGACGGGAAAAACTTTGCGATTACAGCTATGTTAGATGATCAGAAAAAATTAGTGCAATATTATATCGATGTGGCGAAAGAATATAAAATTGACGACCGTGGTTTACCGTATTTTGATGATTTATATTTAGATGTAGTGTTATTACCGAACGGTAAAATGTATATATTGGATGAAGATGAGCTAGAGGATGCTTATAAAAGTGGCGATGTTACAAAAGAAGAGTATGAGTTAGCTTGGTACACTACGAAATGGATAATAGATGCAATAAAAAATAGTGAATTTTATTGGATTTCAATATTGGAAGAAGAAATCAAAAAGTTAAAATGATTGTTGTATTCAAATTTTTGTATAATTACCAAAAAAATCTATACAAAAAATAATTGACTTTTGTTTTGTAAGCGAGTAAAGTTAGGGAAGAAATTATTATTAAAAAATAAATATGAAACCTTCTTATAAAGAGAGGCGGAGGGACTGGCCCTACGATGCCTCGGCAGCGGACTCGATTTCAGAGTGCTGTGCCAAATCCAGCAAGCATGTGCTTGAAAGATGAGAAGAGCGTTCCTTATAGATGTATAAGACCTCTTCTCATTGGAAGAGGTCTTTTGTTATTCATTAGAAAAAGGTTGAAACTAGGGAGAGATGGTACTTTGAAAGAAACGAGAGGAAATGGTTTGGCTTTATTACCACTTGGGATATTTTTGGCGCTATTTATTGGTTCTGGAATTATTACAGGTGATTTCTATAAATTGCCGATACTTGTAGCAATTTCAATTGCTGTAGGAGTCGCTTTAGCGATGAATCGTAAAGAAAGTTTTAATGTAAAAGTAGAACGATTTGCTAAAGGTGCAGGGAACCCGGATATTATGATTATGGTTCTGATTTTTGTACTTGCAGGAGCATTTTCTGAAACAGCAAAAGGGATGGGCGGCGTTGATTCTACAGTTAATTTAGCGTTATCCATTTTACCGCAAGGATTTATCGTAGCTGGGATTTTTGTTATAGGGGCATTTATTTCATTAGCGATGGGAACTTCAATGGGAACAATTGCTGCATTAGCACCAATTGCTGTAGGTATTAGTGGGCAAACTGATATCTCTATTGCACTTACGATGGCTACTGTTGTTGGTGGGGCGATGTTTGGGGATAATTTATCATTTATTTCAGATACAACAATCGCAGCTGTACGTTCACAAGGAACAGAAATGAAAGATAAGTTTAAAACGAACTTTTTAATTGTATTACCAGCAGCTATTATTACAATTGTACTATTAGTAATCGTTACTTTAGGAAGTGACACGCAGATTAAAGCGCATAGCTTTGACTGGATAAAGATTTTACCGTATGCAGGAGTACTTATTACAGCATTGCTTGGTTGGAATGTACTTATTGTGTTAACTGGTGGAACTGTACTATCCGGCGTTATAGGTCTTTTAGATGGGAGTTACACGTTAGAGAGTTTCTTTAAAAGTGTAACGACTGGAATGGGCGGTATGATGGAGTTAGTATTACTTGCTATTTTAATTGGTGGTATGGTCGAACTGATTCAATATAATGGTGGTATTCAATATTTAATGAATATTTTAACTCGCAACATTCGTTCGAAAAAAGGAGCAGAGTTCGGTATCGCTGGCTTAGTGAGTATGACGAATATGTGTACAGCGAATAATACGATTTCTATTATTTTTACAGGTCCACTTGCGAAAAACATTGCAGATCAATATGAAATTGATCCTCGTAAATCAGCGAGTGTATTAGATCTTTTCTCATGTTGTGTGCAAGGGTTAATTCCGTATGGTGCGCAAATGTTAACGGCAGCAGGATTTGCGGCGTTATCTCCGATTGAATTGTTACCATATGCGTTTTATCCGATCTTAGTTGGAGTATGTGGAATTATTTCTATATTAATTGGTTTCCCGAGGTTTTCTAAAGTAGCGGGAAAGAAAGAGTATCACAAAACAGCATAATTTAAAATGAAGTTTATGAATAGTAATGAAAGCCGTACAGAGAATGTTCTCTGTACGGCTTTTTATGTGCGATAAAAGAGTGAATCATCCTATCCTACCGCATATTTTTACAAAAGGCTGAATGCAACTCAGTCTTAAGTCTGAGTCGAAAACGGTTCTTAAGCTCGTTATGGAAAAGTGAAAAAATAGTTAAGATAAGAGTATCAAATCGAAGGGAGGCAAGCACAAGATGAAACAATTTCTAGCGTTTATCGCGGCTGGTATTTTAGCTTTAATTGCTCTTGGCAGTCTTGCTGGTATTATAGGATTCGCAATTGGAGCAGGAGTTGTGTACTGGAGCTATAAATCATTTGTGCGAGCACAATCATTTTTTGGAAAGTTAGCTTGGGGTATTGTTGGTTTGATCGGCTTGTCCATCGCCCTTTCTCATTCCCCAGCATTAATCGGTATCGCAGCATTAGTAGTTTTATACTACGGATACCGTGAGTGGAAAAAAGAAAAAAATGTAGTTGTTGATTCTGCACCAGAAAGTTCTAAACCATATAGCAACTTTGAAGATGAGTGGAACAAGTTAATGAAAAACTAATAAAAAATTAATAAAAACCAAATCAAATTGATAAAGTAGAAGAGAGGAAGATTATAATGAAACAATCTTTATTCGGACGTGTACGCGATGCAATTTTAGCAGATTTTCATAATGTGTTAGATGAGAAAGAAAGAAAAAATCCAATCGCGATGTTAAACCAATATTTACGCGATAGTGAGCGTGAAATAACAAAAATTGAGAAGTTAATTGAGCGCCACAAAACATTAAAATCTAATTTCGCTCGTGAGCTTGAGCAAGCACGTTATTTCGTTAATAAAAGATCAAAGCAAGCGATCGTCGCTCAAGAAGCAGGCGAATTACAGCTACATGAGCGTGCGTTAGAAGAAGTAGCGTATTATGAAGGGCAAGTAACTCGATTAGAAGAAATGTATGCAGGTGTTGTAGATCAAATTGATGAGTTAGAGCGTCGTCTTACTGAGATGAAAAATAAATTAAAAGAAATGCACGCAAAACGTATGGAATTAATGGCACGTGAAAATATGGCACATGCAAATCGTCGTATGAATACAGCTATGCATAAAATGGATGAAAATAATCCGTTCTTACGCTTTGAGGAAATTGAAGATCATATTCGCGACTTAGAATCTCGTATAAATGAGGAGCATGAACGTGACACATTTGATATGAAGATTGCAAAGCTTGAGCGTGAAATGAAAGAGAAGAATGATGTATCGTTAACGAAAGAGTTAACAAAATAATAGTAGTATATTATAAAACAGGCTTATGATATAGTGATAGGAGAAAAGGTGTTGGAAAGCAATGCCTTTTCTTCTATGTATATGTAACAAGAAGGGGGGAGCTGAAATGAAGAAACAATTTTCAAAAACACAATTAATGGGGATGCTCCTCATCATATTTGGATTCGGTCTTTTTCTTGATATGATACTTGGACATTTTGAACCAGGTGGTCTCATTTTTGCATTTATTATGCTTATGTTTGGAAGGCATTATCGTAAGAAGAATCGTTATGTAAGGGGAAATGTCTTTTTATTTGTTGGTGGTATCGTATTTTTATTCTTCTTATTTTCATCAGCAGCATTTGTTCTTGTCGTATTTGCTTGTTTAGCTTTAATTGGTTATCAACTGATTCAACAAGGACATCAGCAAAAAGCAATGAAGGTTGAAATTAAAGAAAAAGGGATTATAGACGAAGAGAAGCAAATATATCGTACAGAACCATATTTAAAAAATATGTTTGTAGGGAATATACGAATGATGGATCATATTTATGAACTTGAGGATATTAATGTTCAATATGGTGCTTGTGATGTGGAAATAGATTTAACAACTGCTATGATTCCAGAAGGAGAAACGGTAATTGTTATCCGAGGTGTCGTTGGTAATATTCGTTTATATGTGCCATATGATATTGAATTGTCTTTAAATCATTCTGTTATTGTCGGACGTGTGCTCCTGCCAGGACATGAAGAGACAGGATTTAATCGCAATGTTACATTTAGAACAGAGCAGTATAAAGAAGCGCCTCGTCGTATTAAAATTATTTCTTCGCTTGTCGTAGGCGATACGGAAGTGAGGAAAGTATAATGAAGAAACAAAAAAATATTTCGTGGATGTATATTCGTTATTCTATGTTGTCTTCTGTTAGTATTGCACTCATTTGTACAATTGTATATGTATGGAAAAGCGAGCAACAAGTGTATGATTTATTATGGAAGGAATCCATCGCTTCTGTTCCAATTGGCTTGTTTATTATGACTACAAGTTTACTTATCGGGGGAATTGTAGGATATGCAATCGGTTACTATATAGAGCAGCGTATACAAGGATTAAATACTTTTCTATTTGAAGTGGAGCGAGGGAATTTTCCGAGTGATGTTTCGTTTACTGCAGATGATGAATTTCATGAAGTAGAACGAAAAGTAATCGGTCTTGCTCGTCGATTAGAGGAGCAAGCTGGACTCTTTCAAAAAGTAACGAATGAACGAGCTCATTGGAATGAAGAGATGAGACAAGAAGCGATATCTCAAGAAAGGCATCGATTGGCGAGGGAGCTGCATGATTCTGTAAGTCAGCAGCTTTTTGCAATGTCGATGATGATGTCGGCTATTAATGAACAAGTAGCTGAAATTCCAGAAACGACAAAAAAGCAGTTGCAGCTCGTTGAAAATATGGTTGTAAATGCACAATCAGAAATGAGAGCGTTGCTTCTTCATTTACGGCCTGTACAATTAGAAGGTAAGAAACTGACACAAGGTATAGAGGAATTATTGACGGAATTATCGCGAAAACAACATATGAAAATTGAATGGCTAATCGAGCCAATAGAATTGAAAAAAGGTGTAGAAGATCATTTATTTCGTATTGTGCAAGAAGCTTTATCCAATACTTTACGACATGCGAAAGCGAAGAAAACGGAAGTACGTCTTCGAAAAATAGATCAATATGCAATTCTAAAAATTATTGATGATGGCGTTGGATTTGAAGTCGGAGTGAATAAGGCTGGTTCATATGGTTTAAGATCAATGCAAGAGCGTGTTCATGAAATTGGTGGGACATTAAAAGTACTTAGTTTCCCCGCTAAAGGGACACAAATAGAAGTAAAAGTACCGATTATGATTGAGAGAGGGGGAGAATCATGATAAAAGTGTTACTTGTCGATGATCATGAAATGGTTCGAATGGGTGTATCAGCATATTTATCAACGCAGCCAGATATCGAAGTAGTTGGAGAAGCTGAAAATGGAAGAAAAGGTTCAGAGTTAGCACTGCAATTAAGACCAGATATTATTTTGATGGACCTTGTCATGGACGAGATGGATGGGGTTGAAGCAACACGTGCTATTATTCAGGAATGGCCAGAAGCGAAAATTGTAGTTGTAACGAGCTTTTTAGATGATGAGAAATTGTACCCTGTTATTGAGGCGGGAGCGACAAGTTATTTATTAAAAACATCAAGAGCAAGTGATATAGCAGACGCTGTACGAGCTACTTATGATGGAGAAACGGTATTAGAGCCAAAAGTTACTGGTAAAATGATGTCTCGTATGCGTCAGAAGAAAGAACAACCTTTGCATGAGGAGTTAACAGAAAGAGAGTCTGAAATTTTGTTATTAATTGCAGAGGGGAAAAGTAATCAAGAGATTGCAGATGAATTGTTTATTGCCCTCAAAACAGTAAAGACACATGTGAGTAATATTTTAAATAAGCTAAATGTAAGTGACCGGACACAGGCAGTTATTTATGCGTTTAGACATCAATTGACGAAATGATAAAGTGAAACTTTAATCAGTGGGGGTATCTCCGCTGATTATTAGTTTACGCCAAATCTTTTTATTGACGTTAATAAATGTAAGCGTTATCATTAAGTTGTTAACAGTACATACAAAGGGGAGAGAGTGTATGTTAGTTCAAACGATATTTGGCATGGATAAGTCTAAAAAATTAGGGGATTATGTGAACGCATTACAAGCGCTTTGTGAACAATATAATGTTGAAACAGATAAAATTGCAATTGTTGAGGCGACAGAAGAGTACTATTTATTTTTAGTAAAGCAAGAAGATTGCTACGATGTTATCAAAGTAGAAACAGTGGATACAAATATCGAATATTATACGAAAGCGTATAAAATAAGCAGTTTTAATCATACTGCTTATCAAAAGTAAAAAAACTCCCTTTCGGGAGTTTTTTTAGGATGCTTTTACTTCGCGGGAATCGGTTATTAAGGGAACTTTTTTCGCACCGCTTAACTTAGCGATTGTAAGGCCGATAATAGCCCCGGCTAATGCTGGTATTAGCCAGCCAATTCCTTCATTATATAAAGGGATAAATTCAAAATATGGGGTGATAAATGAAACTGAAATGCCACCTTGTTTTAATCCGTCAAATACGCTTACGATTGCTGCTCCAATTAAAGCACCTACATAAACAGAGCGATATCCACCGAAATATTTATGAAGTAACGATAGTAGAACGAGTACAATTGCAACTGGATATACAACAAGTAGAATTGGAACAGAGATGGCAATAATTTTCGTTAAACCTAAGTTGGCAACTAATAATCCTAATGCACAAATGATACTCGCGAACATTTTGTATGAAAATTTAGTCAATAATGTTGAGAAATATTGACTACACGCAGATACAAGTCCAACACAAGTTGTTAGACAAGCGAGTGTAACGATTAGAGATAATAGAAGTAAACCGTATGGACCGAATAATTGCTGTACGATAACAGTAAGTAATTGTCCGCCATTTTGTGCATATCCGAGCGAGACGCTAGTTGCACCGAGCCAGCCAAGTGCACCATATACAAGTACGAGACCAGTAGCGGCAATAAGTCCTGCTTTCGCTGTTGCGATGGCAATGGATTTACGATCCTTCACACCTTTAGAGCGAATGGCATTTACAACGATAATTCCAAATGCAAGCGCAGAAATGGTATCCATCGTTAAGTATCCTTCCATAAAACCTTTGAAGATTGGAGAAGTTTGATACTCTTGCATTGCTGGTCCTGATTGCCCGAGTGGTGTAAATACACTTTTAACAAATAGTAAGAAAATAGAGAGTAATAAAATAGGTGTTAAAATATTTCCGATGCGATCGACAAGTTTAGATGGATTTAAACTAAGCCAAAATACGATAGCGAAGAAGACGACTGTGTATAAAAATAGTGCTAGGTTACTAGAACGAATTGTTTCTGGTAAGAAAGAACTAACACCCATTTCATAAGCGACATTTGCAACGCGTGGAATTCCCATAGAAGGACCGATTGCGATATATACAACTACAGTAAAGAAAATTCCGAATAATGGGTGAACATGACTTGCGAGTTGTTGCATGCCGTTTCCTGATAAAGAAATTGCAATAACAGTTAATAATGGTAAACCGACTCCTGTTAGTAAAAATCCAATCATTGCCGGCCAAAAGTTTTCACCTGCATTTTGCCCAAGCATGGGAGGGAAAATTAAATTACCTGCCCCAAAAAATAAAGAAAATAGCATAAGACCCGTGAAAAAAATATGTTTTTTTGATACAGTGTTCATTGTTTTTCCTCCTTTTTTAAATTCATTTGTAAGAACACAAAAAACTCGTCCCTAAAGAAAGGGACGAGTTATATTTACCCGCGATACCACCCTAATTTATACATGTAGAAATGAGTCTATATGTATACGGCTTTACAACGTACAACATGATACGTGTTCCTTGTAACGGGGGACAGCCGGTAAGAACTTACTGTAACATTCGGTTCTACTTCTCGGAGATGATTTTCGGTTACGCACTGAACGTTGGCTTTCAGCAAATCGCCAACTCTCTGGGGGACAGTCCTATAACGTACTCGTTCTCGTCAATGAATTTTTATTCAAGTATTCTGACAGTATTGTCACATGTTTTTTTTTGAAAGTCAACATTTTTTTGAAAGATATATTTATATATGGAAATATTGAATGTGATATTCGTTGTTGTAAAGGGAATGGTGAATTGTAAAATGGGAGTAAAAATTTATAGAGAATTGTAAAACTTATAGAGAAAGTTGATATTTATAGGAGTAAAGAAGGTATTGTTTGAATTTACAGAGAATAATACAACAATCCACTTGCTGGAAAGAACAAACCAAAAGAGGTGACTGGAATGCTTGCGATGGGAGTATTATTTGGCATTATTGCTATAATTGGTTTTATGTGGTTATATTATTCGCGTTCGTTTAAACAAGCAGAAGTTTTACTCTTTCAAAAAGGTAGTTTGTTGACAAATCAGTCTAGATATTTAGTATGTCCGAAGTGTGGAAGTGCACAGGCCAGAAGTGGAGGATATCAAGAGTGTTGCAAAATTAGATTATGAAAGAAGGAAGCCTCACATTATGTTGTGAGGCTTCCTTCCTTACAATTTCATGGCGCTCCAAATTGTCCACCGATCTCTTTCGATAATAGGAGAGATGCTTTGTAATGCGGTCTGGACCTGTTGTAGAAGTTGAGAAAGTTCATGATCTGTTAATTCATATAGAATGGATCGACCTGTTCGAGGTGATAAATCTTGTAGCAATGCTTCTACAGAATCATGTATTTTTCGTACTTCCCATTGTGTTTGAGAGGGGAATACGTGAAGAAAATATTTTTGTAATTCTTGCTGTATCGTGGTGGTTTTTGGCCGCCTTTTTGATTCTATTTCAATGAGTTTTGGAAAGGTAGAGAAAAAATATCCACGAATGTGTTCGGGGCTTCCAGGAATTGTACAATCTTCAATGGTTCGGTCTTGTACAATAAGTACACCGTTTTTCTTTAATATACGAGAAGCTTCACGTAAAAATGTAGGAATGTCTTGTAAATGATGAATCACTGCGCGCGAAATAACAATGTCGAATGTATCATTAGGATATGGGACGTTATGTGCATCACCGTGAATGAATGAAATATTTGGAAAGCCGCCACAATTTTCTTTTGCAGCTTGTAATATTTCTTTTGAAAAATCAAGTCCAATGACATTTTTGGCCCCCATAAGAGCAAGTTCTTTCGTATAAATCCCGCCACCACAGCCGATATCAATTATTTGCTTGTTTTGTATATTTGTAATACTTTTTATCATTTCTCCCCAAGAAATATGGGCGTTTCGCTGTGCGTATGTGTATTTATTATTTGCATCGTGAAAATTAATGGACATGAAAAAGACCTCCTTTCAATACTTAGTATAGCGTATTTTATAGTGTTTCACGTTTTTGTTTTTTATATGAAGAGTATAAGAATTTCTTATTGTAAAAGGAGGATTAAGTTGAAAAGGAAATATGTATTGTTGTTATTTGCTACGTTACTAGCATCTTGTGGTCAAGTAGAGCAAAAAAAAGAAACAAAAAAAGTGGAAGAGACGGTGAATGAAGTGAAAGAAACGATAGGGGTAACCGTTATACAAAAAAAACATAAAGAGAAAAAGTTACAGGAATCAGAAGCTAAGTTAGTAATAGACATTATAGATAAAGCGGAAAAACAAGAAGTAACAGGTAGTTTTGGTGAACCGGAATATGAAATACAAATTAATAGGGATGGAAAAAAAGAAACATATTATGCGTGGCTAAGAGGAGAAGACAGACGAGGATGGGTACAATATAAGAAAGCTATGTATATGCTGAATAAAAAAGATACGGAAAAGCTTTTGGCTATATTTCCAAATGTTTCAGAACAAAAAGAAGACGAGATGCAGGTAGGTCCTTTAACGGATGTAACAAAAAAAGATTTGCAGATTACTGCGTTTCATATTAAAGCAGGCGATCAAAAAGTGAATTATACGGTGCGGTATACGATTTCACAATCACTATACAACAAGTTAGAGAAGGAACAAGAGTATTATTTACAAGTCGTTTTCCCAGAAAAAGTTCAAAAATTAATTGGAGCAAAAGAGAGTGAAAAAATTTCAGGTGAAAAGGTAAAGGAAGGGTATAAACAATATGAATTGCATGCTACTGTTCCGGTAAAAGATGCTTCAGAATCACAATTAAAGTCATTAGAAACATATTATGAAAATTATGATTTGAAAATATTAAATAGCAAAAAAGAAAAAATAGGTGTTTTTCAAAATATCATTCAAATTGTTAAAGAGTATGGTGAAAAAATGGATTTACAAAGATAAAATGAAACTTTAATTAGCCCTGACAGATCGGGATGAAGGTAATTAGTAAAGTTTATATGGCCTTTCCTAGGAAATGATAATAGAGAGGGGAAAACACCCCCTCTCTATTATTTTGCTTTTGCAGATGGCTCATTCATTGATTTTCGTGTAATAAGAAAAGAAATCATAAGAGCGGAAAGGATGACAAGGGCAATAAATACGTGATTGGGCAACAAATCTAATAATAATACGTAACTAACGGTATAAAAAATAAGAGTTGCAGCTAAAAACGATAGAGCGCCTATTATGAGAGATTGTAAATTCATTTGCAAACACCTCCTTATATTTATACTTATATTTTTGGCTAAAAATGGATTAAATAAACATTATTTCTAACGATAGAAAAAAATATGTCATAATAGAGAAAAGAATAGTTTTGATGAATAAATATGATTCATTAATGAGAGATAAAGGAGAGGAATATGAAAAATAATAAAAAAGGATTATGGGGAATTATTGTTGCAATAGGGCTATTTTTACTTTCTAAGTTAAAGTGGGTATTTGCAATTTTTAAACTAGCAAAGTTTTCAACGGTATTTAGTATGTTTCTATCACTTGGTGCATACGCGGTTATATATGGTTGGAAATTTGGGGTAGCGCTCATTTATTTGTTGTTTATTCATGAAATGGGCCATTTATGGGCTGCGAAAAGAAAAGGTATACCAACATCGCCAGCAATATTTATTCCATTTATGGGCGCTCTTATTGGGATGAAAGAGATGCCGAAAAATGCAAAAGATGAAGCTTACATCGCCTTCATGGGACCTCTTTTCGGATTGTTGTCATTTTTACCTGCGATTCCACTTTATATAATAACGAAAGAGCCATTTTGGGCATTAATTATTTTACTTGGAAGTATGATTAACTTCTTTAACTTGATTCCGGTTTCTCCATTAGATGGTGGACGAATTATCTCAGTTGTAAGTACAAAGATTTGGGGAGCGGGTCTTATTGTATTGCTCGGTTATGCCATTTACTTTAAAAGTATTTTGGGAGGATTTATTTTTATTATCGGCTGTATGGAATTATATAGAGTAATAAAGAGAGATGAGCCAATTAAGGAATTAGGATATAGAATTGATGGAATGAAAGAATATGTTGCAAGACTTGAAGAGGAGTTAAAAGAAACAGGTGCGGTGCATCGAAATATATATATGATGCAACATGAAATAAATATATTAAGGCAAAAAGAAAGAGAGAAAGAATTAAAAGTAGGAGAACTTCAAAAGATTGAAGTGTTAGAGCATCTTTTACCAAAGTTTGAGCCGCTTGATTACATTCCATATGAAGATGAAAAAGAAACGCATACAATTCATATAAGAGAAGCATTTGAAATGTCAGAAAGAAAATTACAGGAATGGGAGACGGAAAAGAGACAACAGGAAAACTATTATAAAGTTGATATGAAAACAAAATGGACAGTCTTTGCTTGTTATATCGGATTAATGGCTATACTCGGTTACACAGCTTATGAAGGGTACATTGTTTTACAAGAACATTTACCAACGAGAAATGTATAGAAAAATATTGTCGAAATGATAGGAAGAATTTATACAGGAATTATATTTCTACGAGAGAATGTTACAAGTATAGTCATACTTTGTAATATCTTTAGTAGAGAAGGAGTTCTGTATATGAAGAAATTGTTAATTGTATTCGGGATTATTATCGTAATGATCATTGCGAGCTATAGTCTTATGAAATTGCTATTACATTATGCGAATAAGCCTGCTGAGGTAAGTACAATAGCTCAAATAGAAGATGTGCAAGAGGAGACAAAAGTGCTAGATTTTATTCGTATGACGCATGAAAGTTATAATAATTTCTTAAATTACGGTAAAGCAGAGAATTATACAGAAGGGGACTGGAACCAATTTAAACAATGGTTTCAACAACAAGAATCGTCTTTAAAAAATATACATACAGAAATAAAGAATGAAAAAATAAAACGTGATGTAAATAGAAGCTATGAAATTGTAAAAAAAGGTGTGGAACTTCAAAATATTGAGTATGTAGTTTATGCACATCGTGTATACCATGACTTAGATATTATTGTAAATAAATATAGAGGTGAAACGAACATCTGGGGGTATACAGAGTTTGGAGATGGAAAAGATATAAGGGTAATTGAACAAGCTATACAGTCCAAATAATAAGCTAGCTAGAATTCTAGTTGGCTTATTTTCTTTTGTAAGTGCAATGTTCATATATTATTCACAAAAACACCGTGTTAATAGTGATTAAAATCACAATATGTACTATACAATTCAGTTAAACTAAAAACAGTTAAGGAAATAGAGGAGTGGGATACAATGTTAAGTGCAAAAACAATTGAAATCGTAAAGTCAACAGTACCATTATTACAAGAAAAAGGCGTTGAAATTACAACGAGATTTTATCAAATTTTATTTTCGGAACATCCGGAGTTATTGAATATTTTCAACCATACAAATCAGAAAAAGGGAAGACAACAACAAGCGCTAGCGAATGCTGTTTATGCAGCTGCAACGTATATTGATAATTTAGAAGCTATTATTCCAGTTGTAAAACAAATTGGTCATAAGCATAGAAGTTTAGGTATTAAAGCAGAGCATTACCCGATTGTAGGTACATGTTTACTACGTGCAATTAAAGAGGTCGCAGGTGCACCTGATGAAGTTTTAAATGCATGGGGAGAAGCTTATGGTGTCATTGCTGATGCATTCATTAGCATTGAAGCAGAGATGTATGAAGAAGCGGCACATAAAGAAGGTGGATGGAAAGATTTCCGTAACTTTGTGGTTGTTAAAAAAGTGAAGGAAAGCGACGTTATTACATCATTTTATTTAAAACCTGAAGATGGTGGGCAAGTTTCTTCATTCATCCCAGGACAATATGTAACGATTCAAATAAATATAGAAGGTGAAACGTATACACATAATCGTCAATATAGTTTATCAGATGCTCCTGGAAAAGAATATTATCGTATTAGTGTAAAGAAAGAAAAAGGTGTAGATACACCGGACGGTAAAGTATCTAACTACTTACACGATCATGTAGAAGAAGGGGATATGTTACCAGTAAGTGCACCAGCAGGAGATTTCGTATTAAATATGGATTCAACATTACCAGTTGTGCTAATTAGTGGTGGAGTAGGTATTACACCAATGATGAGTATGCTAAATACGTTAATTGAACAAAACTCAAAACGTAATGTATGTTTTGTTCATGCCGCGATAAATAGTAATACACATGCAATGAAAGAACACGTTGAGACAGTAGATAATGAATACGAACAAGTTAAAGCATACACTTGCTATTCTGCACCAATTGAAAAAGATATGGAAATGAAGAACTTTGATAAAGAAGGTTTCATTGAAGCTGAATGGTTACAAACTATTATTCCGACAACTGAAGCAGAATTTTATTTCTGTGGTCCCGTACCATTTATGAAGCATATAAATGCTGCACTAACTAATTTAGGTGTGGAACAAGAGCATATTCATTATGAATTTTTCGGTCCAGCAGCAAGCTTACAATAGATGAAGTTTGAAACAAGTAAAAAACGAGGTATTATTTTACCTCGTTTTTTACTTGTTCTCGTAACAGCCGATTTACCGTTTCACGGCGTATACCTATGAGTTGACCGATTTCAGTTTGTGTTAATATTTCATATATAGGAATGTCACCTAAATATAGTGTGAACCATTCTTGTAAACGATGTAGACGTTCTTTCGGAGAGACGGTTGTCAATTGATCGATACGCTGTTGCATCATTCTTAATTTTGATTGTAGTTGCATAGCAATATTTGCATATGATGCAGGATTTGCCTGAAGTTGCTCGTACCATTCATTACTAATTATAGGTTCAACTTCTGTTTTCATTAAAGCGATTGCTGTACCGTGATATTCCTTCGGTGAAATTAAAGAATGGTGAGGTATCGTTTCACCTGGAACGATAATATTGAATAGAAATGGTGTTCCATCTTCTTCTATCCGTACTACTTTTAATAAACCTGTTTTTATAAAATATAAAGGACCGTCCTCGCCTTGACGGAATAGTACATCTCCTTTGTGTAGAATCAATGTTAGCCCCCCATTTAAACATTTCTATTTCTTCTATTTTAGCGTATATGTATAAAGACAATATGCTTTTAAATAGCAATTTCATTGACGAAATATATGCTATTACAGTAGTATACTATTTAGTGTGTAATAGTACTAGCAATGAATACGCTGTAGGGGGTTTAGTATATTGTTAGATGCGATAAAAATGACGGATATGAGAATTCCGGCGAATGCTATCATTCATGTAGAAGAGATGAAAGGTGGAGTCGTGTTATCCGTTGAAGTAGACGGCCAAATTATTTATACGATGGCTTATGATGAAGAAACAGATAGTTATGCTGAATTATATGATCGAAACGATAAGAGGGCGTGCCAAGTACATGAGGATTTTATGGGATGGTCACTTCTTCACTAAAAAAGATGTCAATATGACATCTTTTTTTATTAAAACGATAGAATATACAAAGAAATGAAATATAAGGATAAAATTTGTAATAAATGATTTTGCATTGTTAGCACTTTGTAACTGCAAGTGAATTATTTTTTCGCTATCATAAAGATAACAGTCGCAGTTATAGGAGTGGTCAACTTGAAGAAAGTACATATTTCCAATTATATGTTATTATGTGTTTGTTTAATTTTATTTGTTCTCTTAGGAGGATTTTTATATTCATGTGTATAAGAAAAACGCATTCTAAAAAGAACGCGTTATAAAAAAGAAGTAATGATTAATCTAGTTCCAAGAATGATTAATGTGATACGTAATAAATTAATTACGGCATTACCACTTAATTTTGTATTAATATAAGCCCCGATTTTCCCACCAATCCATGCACCAGGAATAAGAATTAATGCGTAAACCCAGCTGACATTTCCAAGGGAGATGTGAGTTGCAGAACTTACAATTGCTGATAAAAAAACGATAAACATCGAAGTTGCTACAGCAATATGTGCTGGGAATGCAAAAAGTAGCATCATTGCTGGAACAAGTAAGGCACCGCCGCCAATTCCAAATAATCCAGATATAAAACCAACTATAAAGGCGATAAAGATAGCGAGAAGCGGTGGAAATTGATAGTGTACAGTGTTTCCTTCGTTATCTGTAAAAGAACGCTTAATTACCGTCATATTTGATAAAGAAAGGGGGTTTAATTTGTCTCGTAACATAAGAAGGATGGAGACAAAAATAAGGAAAATCCCAAAATATAAAGAAAATGTATCTTGGTTTAAAAATTTGTTTGCCCACGAGCCGATGATACCACCAGGGCCACTCCCGATAAATAAAATAAGTCCACTTTTGTAATCTACTCGTTTATGCTTCATATAAGTAAGGGTGGAAGATAGTCCTGTAAAAACGACTGTTACCATTGAAGTTCCTACTGCAAGTTGTGGTGATAGACTGTGTAATCCGATTAATAACGGAACAATAATAATTCCGCCACCAAGCCCGACTAGACTCCCGACTGTCCCGGCGATTAACCCGATGAAAAGTAACATGATGTATTCCAAAATTTCCAACTCCTCTATATAACTTATCCAACAATTATTATACACGCTTTTTAATAAGAAAAAGGTTTGTTCACAAAAAAGTCGTCTTCCTAGAAAAATAAGGAAGACGACTTTTAATTAAAAGATTAAGTGTAATAAAGCGTAAAATAATGCAGCTAACGAAGCTGAAATAGGAAGTGTAATAACCCATGTAATTAACATACGTTTTGCAGTTCCCCATTTTACACCTTTCACACGATGTGAAGCACCAACCCCTAAAATAGAAGAAGAGATAACGTGCGTTGTACTAACCGGTAAGTGAATGAATGTTGCGCCGAAAATAACAAGTGATGATGATAAATCAGCAGCTACACCATTTACAGGACGAATTTTCATAATTTGTCCACCGACAGTTTTAATAATTTTCCATCCGCCAACAGAAGTACCAAGACCCATTGCGATTGCACAACATAATTGTACCCAGAACGGGATGTCGTCGGAAGTATGATAGTTATTGGCCATAAGAGCCATCGTAATGATTCCCATTGCTTTTTGTGCATCATTCGTACCATGTGTATAAGCTTGTAATGCTGCAGTGAAAATCTGGAATAAACGGAAGTTTTTGTTCGTTTTCGTTAAATTAAAGTTTTTAAAGACCACTTTAAAAATACTGTATACGATATAACCAATAACAAAAGCGATAATCGGTGAAATGATTAAAGCTTCAAGAATTTTTATGAACCCTTTAAGATTTAATGAGCTAATACCGGCAGCAGCGATAGCTGCACCTGCGATTGAGCCGATAATTGCATGCGAAGAACTACTTGGAATACCGTAGTACCAAGTAATTAAATTCCAAGCTATTGCCGCAAGCAAAGCAGCTAAAATTACAAGAGAACCATTTTGCAAGGCAAATGGATCAACGATATCTTTTGTAATCGTTTTTGCTACACCTGTAAATGTCATCGCACCTAAAAAGTTCATAATAGCTGCCATAATAATTGCATGTCTAGGCTTTAGAGCTTTCGTTGAAACAGCCGTTGCAATAGCGTTTGCTGTATCGTGAAATCCATTGATAAAGTCAAAAGCTAAAGCGCAAATGACTACTAAAACGGTCAGTATCAAGAGTGTATCCATGATCAAACTCCTTACGCGTTCTTCATAATAATTGTTTCTAATACGTTTGCAACGCTTTGGCAGCTATCCGCTACTTCTTCAAGCTCTTCGTAAATCTCTTTGTATTGAATAATCTTAATCGGATCTTTCTCACGAGAGAATAAGTGCTTAATTGCATGACGGCGAATATCATCACATTGTGATTCGTAATCCTTAATCTTAATCGCGTTCGTACGAATGTCGACTAACTTCTTTTTAGACAGTAGTTCAACAGAATTTGCAATCTCAATCGCACATTGATTAATTGCTTCAACGAATTTAATCATGTATTCATCAGCTTCTGTAATAGAATACATTTCGAATAGACCAGCACTATGATCTAATCCGTCTAATACATCATCCATACTCATTGCAAGTTGTAGGATGTCCTCACGTTCAATTGGAGTAATAAACGCTTTGTTTAGCTCCATAATGATTTCGTGAATAAATGAGTCACCTTTTGACTCATACTCTTTCATGCGCATAGAAAACTCTTTTAAATCGCTAGCATTTTTAATTTTATACTCCACGAAAAACTGCGCGCCTTCTTTTAAATTTTCTGAAACATTCATTAACATTTCAGAAAATTTATCTTTTTTTGATTTAAATACCATTATTAGTTACCCCCACAAAAGTAATATATGTAAAATATATTGGCTAATCAATTCTAACAAAAAACTGTCGTTTTTTAAAACATTTTATCGAAAAGTTTACAAAAACTTAACATAACTCTCATTGTTGTATTAATAATATTAATAATCAATAGTGAATATCTTACTTGTAGAATGTCCTTTTCTTGCAAAAAGTATGAATGTGAAAGAAAAGCTTTACACTATAGGAACGACTACGTTATTATAATAAATTTAAAAGGAGGTATATTCTTCCTTTTGAAAAGAAGAGTGTAAACAAACGAAGGAAGTGAACGAATGAAATTGAAGAACACTCACTTAAAAAAAATGCAGGAGTGGTTCAACAAGAGGACGAAACTTCGTAATTCATTAATTGTATTAGGGAGTTTACTCGCTACTCTATTTGTTGCTATAAATATAATAATTTCCATTCAAGACATATCTGAATTAAAACAAGCTGTTCCGCAACCGACCTTAATTTATGATGCAAATAATGAAGTTGCGACTAAATTAGCTTCTTCTAAAACAGAAGGTGTTAAAAGGAAAGATATTCCTGACATTATGGTTCAGGCAATTGTTGCAGTAGAAGATAAGGAGTTTTTTAACCATCACGGTATTTACTATAGTGGTATTATAAGTGCAGTTTTTAAAAATATTACAGCAGGAGAAGTTGTAGCAGGGGGAAGTACAATTACACAACAACTTGCGAAAAATGTATTTCTGACACAAGACCGCACATACTCTCGAAAAATAAAGGAATATTTTTTAACAAAAAAAATAGAGCGTACGTATACGAAAGATGAAATTATTGAAATGTATATGAACCAAATTTATTTTGGCGAAGGTGCTTGGGGTATAAAAAGGGCAGCTAAATCTTATTTTGATAAAGATGTAAAAGATTTAACGGTTTCAGAGGCTGCAACGATTGCTGGCTTGATTAAAGCACCGTCTGCATATTCACCATATAAAAACTTTAATAAGTCAATCGAACGACGTAATGTTGTATTAAGTTTAATGAAAGAGCAAGGATATATTTCTGACGAACAGTATAATAAAGAAAAAGAGAGCGGTCTTGTGTTAAAACGTGGTGTGGATGATAAATACAAGGGGAAATACTCTCAATATGTAGATTATATTGTTAGGGAAGCTATGGACAAGTACGAATTAACACAAAATGAAATTTTAGCAGGTGGTTATCGTATTTACACAGAGCTTGATCCGAAAAAACAACAGGCTGTAGAAGACGTTGTGAATAATGAGAGTTATTTCAAAGATAATGGCTCAGACCAGCTTATGCAAACGGGTGTAGTTCTTATGAATCCAAAAACAGGTGGTGTACCAGCTTTAGTTGGAGGTAGAGGACCGTATCAGTTTTTACAGTTTAACCATGCAACCCAATTAAAAAGACAACCTGGCTCAACGTTAAAGCCTTTGGCTGTATATGTACCAGCTTTAGAGCAAGGGTATGAAGTATACGATATATTAAAAGATGAACCATTTAATATTAAAGAATATAAACCGCAAAATAGTGATCACACTTTTCACGGTGATGTGACAATGTATGAAGCCGTGGCAAAGTCGTACAATGTTTCGGCTGTTTGGCTATTGGAACAAATTGGATTGGATAAAGGATTGAAATCTTTAGAGCGATTTGGTATTCCATTAGTGCCAGAAGATCGTACGTATCCAATTGCTTTAGGCGGGATGCATGTTGGGACCTCTCCATTTGTAATGGCTCAAGCATACAGTACATTTGCAAATGACGGTGTCCAAGTGGAAGCTCATGCGATTAGAGAGATACAAAATGCTGAAGGTGAAACAATTGGAAAGTGGTATAAGAAAGAGACACGAGTGACGAGCGAGAAAATTGCTCAAAAGATGACATATTTATTAAAAGGTGTTGTCGAAAAGGGAACGGGCGAAAAGGCGAAAGTTAATAATGTTGATACGGCCGGTAAGACAGGAACTACTCAAATTGTAAACGGACCAAGCACCGGTGCAAAGGATTCATGGTTTGTTGGATACACACCAGATTTAGTAGGTGCGATTTGGGTAGGATTTGATAAAACAGATAGCGATCATTATGTTCCAGGGGGGAGTCAAATTACGACGACAATGTTCCGGGATATTATGAAAAAAGCGAATGCCAATCCAGCTCAAAAAGCATTCCAGTTATCGCTCATATCTGAGGCTGATTATAAAAAACAATTGAATACAATAGAAGAGGAAAAACGAAGAAAAGAAGAAGAGAAGAAAAGGAAAGAAGAGGAACAGCAAAGAAAAAAAGAGCAACAAGAGTGGCTCGACAAAGTAAAAGAATGGATTCCTTCACTTTGGTAAAAGAAAGAGGCGAATAACGAAATTCGCCTCTTTTTCGTATGAGAAATTAAGTGAACTTTTAATCGTTGGGAAGAGCTGTATCTATCCTTACGAGTTGTTAGCCCATATCAATTGGGATAAATAGTATTACTCGTTAAGTGTAACATTTGTACTGCCAAAGGATTGAGAATCGTATGTGATGATTATTTTTCCTTTACTAATAGGTTCGTAAGGTAATTCTTCTTCGTAAACACCATTATTTTCATTATGGATAGAAAGCATGATTTCATCAATTTCTTTATTTGTATACTGAACTTTAATCGTTTCAGCAATTTGAAGTAACGCTTCGGAACTAGAAGCTTTCGTAATAAGCATTCCTTTTATAACTTTTTTTTCATTATTTGAGGCATTGGAATAAGGGATGTTGCTTTGTTTTGTATACAAAAGTTTGTATGGAACAGTTTTTCTCTCTGCTTTTGATATAGTGGAATATTTTAGAGTTAAAAAAAATCCTACACATAAAATAATGCATACCATAAGAGCAACCCAAATGCGTATTAGTGACATAACTCTCATTTTCATCCCTCTTTCATATCTTTGACTTCACTATTTATCATACAAAATGAGGATTAAGATAGAGTAAATTTGAGGTAAAGAAACGTAAAGAAGGAGCACTTATCCTCCCAAATAAGTGCTCCTTTCTATATAAAGAGAGATTTAATACACAGTCAATTAAACATATCACTATAAATATGATTATTCGGCAAAAATTAGTAAATTCGGAAGACAGTTAGTACTGCAGTGGTTTCACCTGTGTTTGGAATAGAGATAGTGTTTGCTGTAGGTTGTACAGAGATTGTTGTGCCAGCTGTTAAAGTAATAATCGTTGAGAAAGAAACCGCACTACCGATAACGTTAGTTGAGAAATTACGAGTAGGTGGTTGGCCGTTAAATGAAAGACCGAAACCAAATGGTGAAGAGCCTGGGAAGGTTGTAGACGCGGAGAAGTTAATATCGTATACACCAGTTTCTAAAACAGTTAGAGTATCAGAGCCGTTAAAGGAGATGTTTGTTAATTCGAATGTTTCATTGAATTGTATATTGCTTCCTGGTGATACTGTTTGCGCATTTGTGTTACCTAAGACAGCTGTAGTTACAGGAATTGGAGTACCCGCTGCTCCTGTTGCGCCAGTAGCACCTTGAGCACCAGTAGCACCTGTTGCGCCAGCTGGTCCTTGAGCGCCAGTAGCACCTGTTGCGCCAGCTGGTCCTTGAGCGCCAGCCGGTCCTTGAGCACCAGTAGCACCTGTTGCGCCAGCTGGTCCTTGAGGTCCAGTAGCACCTGTTGCGCCAGCCGGTCCTTGAGCACCAGTAGCACCTGTTGCGCCAGCTGGTCCTTGAGGTCCAGTAGCACCTGTTGCGCCAGTAGCACCTTGAGCACCAGCTGGTCCTTGGGCACCAGTAGCACCTTGAGCACCCGCTGGTCCCTGAGCACCTTGAGGTCCTTGAGGTCCAGTAGCACCTTGAGGTCCAGTAGCCCCAGTAGCACCTGTTGCTCCTCCTCCAAGGCAACCTGACCCGTATTGAACTAGGATAGTTTGGATCTCTGTTATGAGTTTAACTAGTTTGTCGATAGTGCAGCAATCTACTTTGAATAACTTAGCGATATACAATAAATAATTAAGCAAGCTTTGTAGCTCAACGTACAATGCTCCGCATGAGAAAGGTTTTGTTTTTAAAATAGTTAATAGATTAGCGATAATAGAATTTCCAATTTGTTTTTGTGCTGGAGATAAATCTAAGCAATTGAGGAATTTTTGTAGGTTATTTAGGGCAGCAATCAAGTTATCGATATTATTTTGAGAAGGGTTTTGAAAGACAGCTTGAATAGCTTGGCCAAGAGCTTGAAGAAGTCTAACGAATTCTGTAAGTTCGGACTTAGAGATGTTAATATAACTACAAGCTCTGACTTCGCAACAATCATTACCATAAAATACTTTTCCTTTATTTTTATTGTTCATCTTTTCATTCCTTTCTTTCATAGAATCAATAGTCGTTACTATATATTAAAATAAAATTTATACTAAATTCGTGATGAACAAACTACCATTTCTAAAAAAAATAAGAAATTGGCCCTCTTAGCAAAAATAAGTAAGATAAAGAGAAGGTTTATATAATGTAAAGACGAAAAATTCAGCATAAAAAACTGCATGCTAATTGTTGTAGGTATTTAACAATTGGCATGCAGTTTGTGGAGGAGTACCTCATTTGTAGTCATTTAATCTTTCAAGGGTTGTTTTAGGTAAAATTGGAATTGAAATAGTGAAAGTTGTACCATCTTGATTACTGGTCATTTTTAATGTACCGTTATGATTTTGAATAATTTTCTTCGTTACTGACAAGCCCAGTCCTGTGCCCGAATCTTTTGTTGAGAAGAATGGATCAAAGATATACTCTTGAATGGCTGTTGGAATACCAATTCCATTATCAGTGAAAGTAATACGAACAAAATTATCTAGGCGATAACTAGTAATTTGGATAGAAAGTTTTTTTTCACCTTGAGCATCGACAGCATTCTGAAATAGGTTTAAAAAAACTTGTACAAGTTCATGACGATCAATATGGACTAATACATCATCTAATTCGGTAGAAAAATTATAATCAATTGAAATATTATGTAAAAAGACTTCACTAGCTAGTAACTGTTGAATATACTCACGTAAAAATGTATTAATAGGAAACGGTTCTCTTGTAAATTCGCGTGTTTTTGAAATAGCTAAAAATTTTGTAATAATACTATTTGCGCGGTCTAATTCAGGAATAAGTAAGTTTTCAAATAATTCTTTATTAGATGGAGAAACAGTTTCTTGTAAAAATTGTAAATAACCTCGTACGGTTGTAAGAGGATTACGTACTTCATGTGCAATCCCAGCTGCAATTCGCCCTGCTAAAGAAAATTTCTCTGCATCACGTTCTGTGTTTAAATAATGAAAGACACTAATAACTCTAAAAATCTCTCCGTTATAATCACGAATAATTCGGTTATTTAAAATGCCATAGTTTTTGTCTAAAACTTCTTCATTATATATTTCTGTTCCCGTTCTTAATGTTTCAAGAGCTTTAATTTTTTCTTCTGGCAATTGTAGTAATTGTTGAATTGGCTTTCCGATTATATCATTTCGTACTACACCAAAATCATCTGCTGCAGCTTGGTTACATAAAGTGATATTTCCTTTAGCATCAACAAAGGTTACATGATGTGAAAAAGCATCAAAAATATGAATGAAGTATGTTTCAAGTTGCTCAAATAAAAATAATGAATCGCAAGTAAGTTGAAAATCAGCCTCTTTATTCTCTTTTTTTATGTTTTGAATGGAATGAGTCGTTCTCGTTTTCTTTATTTGTAAACCAATATGTGGATTTTTGTATGTGAAATGATGTGGTAATTGATTCACAAGTTCTTCATAAAAACGTACTTTATTTTCTAATTCTTCTATTCGTTTTTCATGAGATACAATATCATCGTTTGGAAGCATAAATAAATAACCCCTCAATTTAAAAATTCTTCCATCTAGTATATCATATTTTTATACGGATACTCTTAAAGAAGGGGCTACTTAATAAAATTGATTAGCTGAAGTGTTCGGGAAGTGAGTAGAATGAATAGAAGGTGAAGTTAAAAAGGGAGGGATATATTTGCTTTTCATTGGAGTGACAGGGTGGGGAGATCATGATTCTTTATATATAGATCCCTATGAAAATAGAAATAAATTACGAACATATAGTGAGTATTTTCCTATAGTGGAAGTGGATAGTTCATTTTATGCGATGCAACCTGCACGAAACTATACAAAATGGGCAATGGAAACACCGAAAGATTTTGCTTTTATAGTAAAAGCATATCAAGGAATGACAGGACATATGAAAGGTGAAATCCCTTTTTCTACGTTTGATGAGATGTTTGATGTGTACAAACAATCTATTCTGCCTTTAATAGAAGCTGATAAATTAAAAATGATTTTATTTCAATATCCACCATGGTTTGATTGTAAAAAGAAAAATGTGGATTTTCTTCGATATACGAAAGAAAAAATGGAAGGTTTACCGTGTGCCATAGAATTTCGAAATCAAACATGGTTTTATCCCGAAATGAAAGATAAGACGATACAGTTTCTAGAACATGAGAAATGGATTCATACCATTTGTGATGAGCCGCAGGCTGGGATAGGTTCGGTACCGCTCGTATTAGAAGTAACGAATGCAGAGATGGTGTTAATACGTTTTCATGGCAGGAATGTTCATGGGTGGCTTGATAAAGGGGAAAATTGGAGAGCGGTTCGTTGCTTATATCGCTACAACAATAAAGAATTAGAAGAATGGGTAGAAAGACTAGAGCAATTAAAAAAGAAGACAAAGGACATATATGTACTATTTAACAATAATTCGGGCGGAGATGCAGCGGATAATGCGAAACAGCTTATGAAAATGATGAACATTACATATGGTGAGCCGAAGCCTGAGCAATTAAATTTGTTTGAATGATAATAAACAAGAAAGGCACTGTACAAACAGGGGGAATGTACAGTGCCTTTCTATATGAAAAAGAGGGGTAACAATGTTACTGAGCGTTTGGTTGATTCATCAATTGTTGGCTTCGTAATAAATGATAATGGTTATCATTATCATTGTCAATAGTTTTCCGAAAAATAAATAAAAAACTTTTTATGAGACATTACCGGGTAGGAAGATTCCTGATAAAAGGTTTGGCTGAAGCAAAGAAGTTTTTCGGGGGAGAATGCTAGTAAACTCCTAATAAAGTATCAAAAAAAAAGAACAGCAATTAATGCTGTTCTTTTCCAGTGACGAATTGTTGTAAATCAAAAGGAGTTATCGCTTGGATAAACTCTTTTGAGATAAGTGTTTGAACAAGAGTACTTTCAGAAATGGAAGCACCTGTTTTCTTTTCATAAGCTTGTTTTAATAAATCAAGTTTTTCAGCCGTTTCTTTCGGTAATTCAATTGTTAATGTGTTCATAATTTCTCCCCCTTACTATTAGAGTACCACTACAATATAGGAGAGACAAGAAAAGAGAATGTGAAACATAAAAAAGGTTACCATTTATAAATGGTAACCTTTTTTATGTATAAGAGTTATTAAGCAATACCGATATACTTTAAAGTTTTTGATGGAGTACTATGATCAAAGAAGTGTTGTAAAAATGCGATATCAACACCTGATTTGTATGCACAATATCCCCAAGTTTTTCGAAGTGTATGTGAGCTAATCCCTTCTAATCCAACTTCTTTTGCAGCTTTGTTTAAAATGTACCATGCATGTTGTCTCGTAATAGATTTCGTTCCTTTTTGAGACTTTAATAATGGTTCATTACGTTTCCAAGTTTTACGTTCTTTCATGTAGTCTTCGATCGCGTGCTGCAAGTCTTCATTTACAGCAAACCATTTATGTTTCTTTACTTTTTCATTGTAAAATAAAATGGAATGGCGAACATTTTCATGTTCATCGATTACATCACTAACTTTTAATTGTAAGATTTCACTTACTTTTAAGCCAGAATTTACAGCTAATACGAATAATAAGCCATCACGTTTCGAAGATTGTAAAAGTATATTTTTGATAGTTTCTAATTGTTTTTCATTTTGAATAGGTTGTCCTGCTTGTTTCATTTCACGCACTCTCCTCTTTTATGTGTGTAAAGGAAAGGATTAACTTGTTTCCTACTATAAAGGGAGAGTGTGAATTTCATGTGAACTCCTAGTGAAATTAAGACAAATTATTTGACTTCTTTTACTTTTTGTAAATTAAAGTAGAATACAACACTATTAGTCGTGTTATATACACCGTACTCGGCATGGTGGAGGTCTAAAATGTTTTTTACAATAGATAACCCGAGACCGGTACCTCCAGTATGACGGCTACGAGATGCATCTAAACGGTAGAAACGATCCCAAATTTTTTCAAGACTTTCTTCAGGGATAGGGTTTCCTGTGTTTTCGATTTCGACTTTTACTATATCTTCCAGTTCTATAACGGAGACGTGTATTTTTTCTCCATCTGGCGTATAGCGAATTGCATTGCTAAGTAAATTCACAACGACTTGCTCAATACGACTACGATTCGCTTTAACGAATATAGAAGAGTCTACATCTACGTTCACTTGTAAATGCTTTTCCTCCATGCTAAATAATAACTTTGTATAGACTTGTTGAATTAATTCACCGATTGAGAATGTCGTCATATCTAGTTTGTACGTACCAGATTCTAGTTTTGCTAATTCTAACATTTCAACAATAAGTCTGTTCATGTTTTCTGTTTCTTCTAAAATAACATCTGTGTAATACGTCGTATCTTTACTAACGCCATCTTTAATTCCTTCTGCGAAACTTCTAATTACACTAAGTGGTGTTTTTAATTCGTGTGATACACCAGAAATGAATTCTTTTCGCGTTTTCTCTAATTGACGTTCACGTTCAATATCTTGTTGTAATTTTGTATTGGCAACATTTAATCGATCGATTCGGTCTTTTAAGTTTACAGATAACGTATTAATACTACCGGAAAGCCCGCCAATTTCATCGTCTGCTGTCACAGGTAATTTTTCACTAAAATCAAAATTGGCCATTTTTTTTGTAACGCGATTCATTTTAATTAATGGTTTCACAATGATTTTTGAGTAGTAGAAGGATAATAAAATAATTACGAGAAATACGATGATTAAGGCATAGACATAATAATCCTTTAAAACGAGCATCGCTTCATTAACAGGTTGTAAAGATGCTATCGCAAAAGCGTACTCTGTAATTTTTCCATTTTCCACAATAGGTTTTACAAAGATACTATTTTTTATATTCTCTCCACCATCTATTATATAAGTGTTTAATTGGTGTGAGTTAGCAGTGCCATTTCTAATAATCTCTGCAAAATATTGAACGGCTTGTAATGTTTCAAAATCATTTGCAAGACGAACATCCGCTTTGGATGGAAGCTGTAACTTAGATACGATACCAGTAAACTCAATTTGAGTCACAGTTTTGGATCGGCTTGTAATTCTATTTTTAGCAGGGTTTCCATTAATGGATTGAAAATCTGAGTTGACATTTTCGTTTTGCCATCGATTATAGTTTGTTGTCAATTCTAGTGGTGTTATGGTGGAATCTTGTACAAAACCGACGACGTTTATCATCCCATCTTTTTTCAATCCTAAGTTTTCGAATTTATTATATTCTTCTGGCGTTAAAACATTATTGAGTGGAATGGAATATGCTTTATTATTTTTAGGATTAATTACATCAATGTAGAAATTATTGTCACTTTTAATAATGCCGTTCGTATTTAAAAACTGCATTTCAGCATTTGTTTTATCATGAAATTCTTGTTTTAGTTTTCGAATTTCCTCATAAGTTTTACCACTTTCTTCGTAAGTATTTACGAACTTCTCAAAAGCAGTTTGAACTGTTTTTACTTTTTTATTAATGTAAAATTTCTCTAAAAATAGAGATTGTCCTAAGAAAAAAAGGAGGAATATGATTGTAAATAATGTTGATGTTAATAAAAATAGTTTAAAGACGATACTTCTGTTTTTCACTGCGTCACCTCTTGTGAGAAATACTGTAAATGATTTCTTTATTATAACAAACGTTACAAAAAAGTAGAGGAGAAAATCTGTCTCTTCCGAAAGTAGTTTTTAGTAAAAAGTCACATAAAAAGAACTCGACAGACGTATGACGAGTTCTTTAATGTATTATTGTTGAATTGCTGCATCTAAAGCGATTTCAATCATTTCGTTAAATGTAGTTTGACGCTCTTCAGATGTTGTTTCTTCACCAGTGAAAATGTGATCGCTTACTGTTAATACAGATAACGCATTTACACCGTATTTCGCTGCTAATGTATAAAGAGCAGTTGTTTCCATTTCTACTGCTAGTACACCATAATCTCCAAGTTTTTTAACCATGTCCATGCTTTCGCGGTAAAATACATCTGCTGTTAAAACATTACCAACACGAACGTGTAAGCCTTTTTCAGTTCCAGCATCGTAAGCTTTCTTTAAAAGGTCAAAGTTTGCAGCTGGTGCAAAATCAAAACCTGGGAATGTTAAACGGTTCATATTAGAATCTGTACAAGCTGTCATTGCAATAATAACGTCACGTACTTTTACGTCTTTTTGAATCGCACCGCAAGTTCCAACGCGAATTAAATTTTTAACTCCGTAGCTTTGGATTAATTCGTTTACATAAATAGAAATAGAAGGTACACCCATACCTGTACCTTGAACAGATACGCGTTTTCCTTTATAAGTTCCAGTGAAACCTAACATACCACGCACGTTATTATAGCAAGTAACGTCCTCTAGAAATGTTTCAGCAATATATTTTGCACGTAATGGATCACCAGGTAATAGAATAGATTCAGCAATTTCGCCTTGTTTTGCTTCAATATGTACACTCATGAAAAGTCCTCCTTATAATGTATTGATAGAAATCAATATCATTTGCATTATACACTATCAATCCTTTCAATTAAAATCTTTTAATTATTTGTAATATGTGCAAAGTAGGAGGATTTCATAAATCATAATCTAGAATATATATGTAAGAAGTTTTGTATGAACAGAGACAATAAAAATGGTAGGTGATGTTTTGAAAAATCTTGTCATTGGACTTGTTGCTTTGCTATTTATTGTAGTAGGCGGATTTTACATAAAAAAGTATCAGGAAACTACAGAGACTGTAGGTGATGTTCAGGAAGTAAAATGGGATGTGTCAAATGGAAAAGGAAATGAGAAAGTAGATATTTTGTTTCAATTGCTAAATAATAAAAATAACGAAGTTCGTGGTGTGAATGATCAAATTCGGGCAGTTATTGTAGACGGACAATTAAAACATGTACAACAAATGAAACCTACATTTGCAGGGAATGGATCATATAAGGTATCTTCCAAAATAGCGAAAGATGAAAGGTATACAATATTTTTATATGAAGACAAAAACAAGTCTGTGAAATCATTTGCGAAGAATGATTTTGGGAGAGAAATAGAGGAGAAAAATAAGAAAAAAGTAAAATTTCCAATTGATAGTGTGCTTACAAAAAAAATAGGGGAGTATGAAGTTTCTCTATTATTTGGTGCATTGCATCCGAATGAACCAGCGACGTTAACATTTCAATTCCAAGCGAAAAAGGGTGAGAAATTGAAATTACATTCAGAGAGAGGAGAAGTGGAGGCGCTCTATATCGTGGACGAAACGAGAGAAAACTTTTTATACGCAATACCTGTTGATACAGATGAGCAATTACAATACCGTATTACATTTCCTATAGAAGGAACGTATAAAATATGGGGAGATTTCTATATAAATGGTAAGAAATATGAAAAAGAATTTATTGTACAAGTTCAAAAAAGAAAAAACAGCTAAATGTTTAGCTGTTTTTTCTTTTTCCTATTAATTTTGTTACAGAGAGCATTGTAATTGGTAAAGAATGATTCTTTCTAAATGCTAAATATTTACCGCTCCATGCTGGTTTATATTTTTCTTTAAAATGACGTAGCCCGCTGAAGCTATACGTATAACGAACATTATTAAAGATGGCAGCAGCAACTCGTTCGGACCAAAAAGATTGTGTCGATAAACCTACATTTGAAAGTGGTGCCATACCAATATTAAAGGAGTGGTATTCATTTTCTTTTGCCCACTGGAATAGGTGGATGAAAATTGCATCCATAATGCCGCTAGGTGCATCTGGATAATAGCGCATTAAATCAACAGACAATGATCCGTCTTGATATACGGGCATAAAGGTTGTAAATGCAATGATTTTTCCATCAGCATCACATAATGTAGCGATAGGTGCTCGGCTAATATATTCACGATCAAAGTATCCGAGTGAAAAACCTTTCTCTTTTTTTCCGCCGAGCCACGCATCTGAAACTTTTCTTAACTCTTCAAATAATTCGTTTGAGAATGGTGGCTGATGAATAGAGAATGTATAGCCTTCTCGTTCGAAACGGTTGAAAGTCGCTCGCATACCGGCTCGTTTTTTTCCTGTTATTGTAAATGTGTTCAAATCAACGACAGCTTCTTCACCAAGTTTAAAGAAGTTGTAACCAAAATCATGATATAAACTCATCCATTTACTTTCTATTTGGTAGAATACACAAATGTATCCAAATCGATCAGCCTCAGCTAAAAACTCTTGTAACACAGTACGGTAGGAGGAAGGATCCCCAATTGGATCACCTAGCACAACGAGACGTTTTCCAGTTATAGAGAAGAGAAGGAGCGCTTTCCCATCACTACTGAAGAAAAATTGTTTATCTCCTAAAAATCCTAAATGACTAAGTACATTACCATCATGTTCATCTAAAAAGTTTTGCAACCTTTTATCATTAGCTGGTTGCCCGGGAAATTCATTTCGATAACGATTGGCAATGAGTGAGCCAATCAGTAAAAATGTAGGAACGAAAAAGGCAGCTGCTAATGCACTTCGTTTCACTTGTGTAATATTACGAACGACAAAATCAGGTTTAAAAGCTTCTTTTGCACCTGCAAATAAAATACCTAAGTTTTTATATAAATATAAAGTTATGAGTAAGAATATAAAAACTTTTACCATATCAGAAAGTGAGACTTCCATTTTCTCGCGTACAAATCTTTTACGAAGCATATATAATACAGCGAGTACGATTAATAAAATAAACGTCTCTTCAATATCAATCCCTTTTAGCGTATTAAAGATGGCTGCTCCGATTAAAGAAATAATCGTCATATAGTAAGAACGCTTTGTTCCATAATATATCCCTCGCGAAAGGATCAGGAGGAGAATACCAAATGTTAGTGATAAGCTAAAAGAAAATTGAATAAGATGTTTTGGAGCTAGAATATGTAAGGCGTGTGCTCTGTTTATACTTGTCGGTAGAATGGTCGATAAAATAACCATTAATCCAGCAAATACTGTTAAAGCAGCAGAGGCCCATGAACCTAGTTTTCCTAGAAAATCACGCTGCAAAGTCCATATAACACCAGTTGTTTCTAATGCAGGCGCAATAAAAGGTTTATCTTCAAACTTTTTAATGGCCACGCCTGTCATTTCAAAAGCTGCAAAAATAAGACCAAGGCAGAAAGGTAAAATGTAATAGACGAGGCGATATAATAACATAGCAGGTAGTAATACGCCTGTATCAATGCCGTATTGTCCGAGTCCAGTTAAAAAGACAAGATCAAATGAACCAAGTCCACCAGGAACGAGACTAACAACACCAGCTAAAGCAGCAATTACATACACACCTAAAAACTTTTGAAATTCGATATCGATACCAAATAATATTAGTATGACGTACATAACAATACCGGCAGATACCCACTCAACTAATGAAACTAATGAGTATAAAACAGTTGGATTTTTTTCTTCTTCCCCTTCTTCTTGCCCTTCGGTTTGCTTTGGTTTTCTATTTTTTAGTTTAGAAAAGCCAATGTATATAGGGACGAAAAGGGCGAAGAAAATAAGAACAGGCCATAGCCACGGTTTTTCATGCAAAATAAAACTTGTGTCTAATATTCCAATAAGACCGAGGAAAGAAAGAATTGCGAGTCCGTTAATAAAAGCAGTTGTCATCCAGGCGATACTTTTAATAAGTTTGCCATTTTCTTTTATGTATGGACGATAAAGCATTGTGCGTACACCAGCTCCAACGAGACCACCAAACCCAATAAATCCATTTAAAGTATTAGCAATCCATGAGATACGAAAAATCTTTTGGACTGGTATATCAGCTTTTAAATAACGAAGCATAACATAGTCATAAAAGAACATTGTTGATACGGCAAATGCACCAAGTGTAATTGCTAAAAAGACTCCTCCGGTTGGAATGTTTTTAATTGTATTGATTGCTTCTAAAAAAGAAATGCCTGCTAATTCTTTTTTTGCTTGAAAGAATACAATTGTTAATACAACAAATGGGAAGATAATTTTCCCGATTTGTAAGAAACGTTTCCATGAAAACGACATAAATACAACTCTCCTTGTATAAGAAAACTGAGACAATAATATTATTATGACAAACTTCAAGAAAAATAAAAAGGTAAATTCCTGTATAGAGAAGCTATTTTTTATATGGGTCATATTTAAAAGAGTATTTCGTTTGTCAGAAAATTAAGTTAAAATGAATTGAAAGAAGGAAGAGAGGGGAAGTAGATGATTATAATAGGTTATGCGGGATATGAGTTAGAGAAAGCGAAACCTAATACATCAGAAGATTTCTTTAATAGATCTGAAGTGACATATATATTAAATAATAAAGAGAGAACTTTTTCCGTTTTATACGTTCGATATTTTGAAGAAGTTTTACAAGAAATTACTCCTTTTGAAGGAAATCCAGTATGTAAAGTAGAAGAACAAGACATATATTTACGGGATATTGTAGCGATATGTTGTTTACTGAAAGAGAATGAGCATCGCATGCAAAAACGTTTATATTTAAATAATATAGAAGCATTCCAACAATATTTTGATGAGGAAACAGTGGTGAAAGTACAAGAAATATTAGCTGAATTACATAAAAATAAAAGAGTAGAAATAGCGTGAAATGGCAAAGGAGAGGGAAAAAATGTCTAATCTAATGGTTGAAAATCAAACAGAACAAGTTTCTATGTTTTTAGAAGATGTTATTACTTTAATAACCAATTATGTAAATTATCATACGTTGCCTTCTTTATTAGAAGAAAAACCAGCAGGGAACGAGCAATATTATAAAGGGTTATTAGCATCAATAAGACGTCTTCTCGTTTTTTGTGAAGAAGGACATGATGCATGTTTTGTTTTGTTAAATAGCCAGCCATTTCGAAAAACAGCAGCTGAGAAAATTTTATATAAAATTTATCATCAAGTAATTGCAGAGTTTTTCTCACCAAAGAGTGATCATTGGTATGAAAATAGTCGGTCTGCCTATACAGGGAAAAACTCCATCGTTTTTCAACAAACACCACCAGCATCTATAGAGCAAGTGATGAAGAGTTTAGAAGGGAAATTTCAATTGATGCGTGAAGAACTAGAATATTATGAGACGGATTACCAAACAAAGATGTTACACAAATATTAATTGCGAAAACGAAGCTAAGGGGACTTAGCTTCTTTTCCTTTTGTACAGTTATATAAGGGATTTCCTTTGAATATATTTATGGGGATAGCATTAAGGAGGTGTAACATGAGTCAGCAAGGTGTATTTACAGATTACTTTCATGAAGTAGAAAGCTGGTGTGAAAGTGTTCTTCACGTATTAGATAGCCGTGCAATGGAAGTGTATGATGTCCATATGCTTGCTTATAAAATTCAAACGTTATTAGATCGTATGAAAGAGCATGAGTATGATACAGATGCAGAGTTTATGTATGAAATAAGTGATGATGTAGAACATATTCAGCATCATTTGCAGGAAGTATTCGTGCAAGGAGAAGAGGAATATGAACTATATGAAAGAGGGGATAGTGAACGAGCTGTTCCAATTGGAGGGCATACACTTCCACCATTACCTTATCCGTATAATGCGTTAGAACCGTATATTTCTAGAGAAATTATGATGTTACACCATGATAAACATCATCGCAGTTACGTGGAAGGGTTAAATAAGGCAGAGAAAATGATGGAAGAAGCGAGAAAAACAAATCAATTTGATTTAATTAAGCATTGGGAAAGAGAAGCGGCTTTTCATGGATCAGGTCATTACTTACACACGATATTTTGGAATAACATGAAAAAAGATGGTGGCGGAAGTCCAAGAGGGACTCTGTCACAACAGATTGAACAAGATTTTGGGAGTTTTTTACGTTTTCAAAAACATTTCACAGAAGCAGCTTCTAAAGTGGAAGGATCAGGCTGGGCGCTTCTCGTTTGGGTACCACGATCTGGAAGATTAGAAATTTTGCAGAGTACACTTCATCAATTATTTACACAATGGGATACGATACCGCTCCTCGTGCTAGACGTGTGGGAACATGCGTATTATTTACAATACCAAAATCGAAAAGATGAATATATTAAAAACTGGTGGAATGTTGTAAATTGGCCTGATGTAGAAAAAAGATTTGAAAGTGCGAAACAAATTGAATGGACACCGTATTAGACGCAGGTTCTCTGCGTCTTTTTTATTAGAAGGAGAAAGAGATTTCGTTCATATTTTAAAAGGCCAAGCATACACTTGTACAAAAAGTGCCAAAAGGACGTGGGGGGAAATATGAGACGAATTTGTGTAATAATCACGCTTCTTATTATGTGCGCAAGCGTTATACCAATTCCTACATATGCAAAGATGAACAGTAATGTCAGTGCTCGAAATGCTGTATTAATGGAGCAACAGTCCGGTCGTGTATTATACGGAAAAGCAGAACATGAGCCACAAAAAATTGCTAGTATAACAAAAATTATGACAGCCTTGTTAGCTGCTGAATCAGGAAAAATGAAAGAAATGGTATCGGTTAGTAATGAAGCGGTGAGAGTAGAAGGATCAGCAATTTATTTAAAGCCTGGACAGAAAGTGAAGTTAGAGGATTTAGTATACGGACTCATGCTTAGATCTGGTAATGATGCAGCACAAGTAATTGCTGAAAATGTAGGAGGAAGTATAGAAGGGTTCGTATATTTAATGAATGAAAAGGCGAAACAAATTGGAATGAAAGATACTCACTTTTCAAACCCACATGGTTTGGATGGTGATGGATCCCATTATTCATCAGCCTATGATATGGCACTTTTAACAAAGTATGCAATGGGGAACGAAACCTTTAAGAAGATTTTTGGGACAAAAACGTATAAATCAGATTCGTGGGATTATCCGTGGAAAAACAAACATAAACTCGTGACATCTTATTATGAATTTGCGACAGGAGGAAAAACAGGTTTTACGAAGAAAGCAGGACGGACACTTGTTACAACAGCATCAAAAGATGGACTAGATCTAATTGTCGTAACTTTGAGCGCTTCTAGCGATTGGGATGATCATATGAATTTATTTGATAAAGGTTTTGAACGTTTCAAGCAAACGAACGTTGTAGGACAAGGAGCTCTTGCTGAAATAACTGAAAAGAAATATGCCAATCATGTATATACAAAAAATAGTTTTGCGGTGCCATTAACTGAGCAGGAAAGAAAGAATGTCGTATTAAAAGTTGAACTTGATAAAAGTGCAAAACTTAAAGATGGAGTAAAGGTTGGGAAGACGGAAATTTATGTTGGCAATGAGAAAGTTGGAGAACGGAATTTATTTTATAGTAAACGAAAGTTAGTAGCTACAACGGGAATGTATTGGAATAATGTGAAAGAAATTTTTTCTCATATGATAGGTGTTGGGAGCGATGGTTAATCTCGTATGGGTAGCGATGGCAGTCATAGGGATTGTATATGCCATGATAAATGGAACGATGGAAGCAATAAATAAAGCCGTATTTGACGGAGCAAAAGATGCAGTAACAATTTGTATAGGACTTATTAGTGTATTAGTATTTTGGCTCGGTTTAATGAAAATTGCAGAGGAAGCAGGGTTGTTAAAAAAGTTAGTGTCACTTTTTATGCCGATAGTAAAAAGGTTGTTTCCAGAAATACCGAAAGATCATCCGTCAATGGGATTTATTTTATCGAATATGATGGCGAACTTTTTTGGGTTAGGTAATGCAGCAACCCCTCTTGGTATTAAAGCGATGGAACAATTGAAAGAGTTAAATGGAGGGAAGGATTCGGCGAGCCGTTCTATGGTGACGTTTCTCGCATTAAATACATCAGCGATTACTTTAATTCCTACTACTGTCATTTCGATTCGAATGACGTATGAATCAGCGAATCCTACTGAAATTGTTGGGGTAACATTCATTGCACAAGTACTCTCTATGATCGGAGCGATTTGGATTGACCGCTATTTTTACCGAAGAAGGAGTAGGAAGGGGCGGAAAAAATGAGTATTGTCAATACGATATCATTATGGGTAATCCCTTGTGTAATCGGTTTTATCCTTTTATATGGCACGATAAAGAAAGTGCCGACGTATGAATCGTTCGTTGAGGGGGGAAAAGAAGGGATTCAAATTGCGATCTCTATTTTACCGTTTATGGTTGGAATGCTTGTATCTATTTCGATTTTTCGGGCGTCTGGAGCGTTAGATGCAATGATATCAGTAATGAAGCCGATGTTAGATTTAATTCATGTCCCAGCAGAAATTGTTCCACTAGCACTTATACGCCCTATTTCAGGCTCTGCTGGTTTAAGTATTACGACCGATTTAATTGCCACATATGGGCCAGACTCGTTTATTGGAAGATTGGCTTCTACGATGCAAGGGAGTACAGATACGACTTTTTATATTTTAACAGTATACTTCGGAGCTGTTGGAATTAGAAAAATGGGAGATGCATTAAAAGTAGGACTTTTTGCCGATTTAATCGGGATTATTTGTTCAATTGTGTTTGTTTCTTTAATGTTTAAGTAAGGCGGCTATTCATTTTTTATGCTATTTCGCTTATAATACGTATACGACCACTATTAAGGTGTTGCTTAATAGTGGTTTTTTTATGTGGTATTTTTGACAAAATGATGAACTTTTATTGTGAGCAATATGAAGAATATGGACAATAATAAAAGGTAAAAACATGATTTGCCCTTTATATGTTTATTATCATCGCTATGTTGTTTAAGTAAGATGAAGCGAATGGCCGTCAAGCGTATGCGGTTGCCAAGTCTTTCTAATGTAAGGTAAGATAAATTCGAGGTGAAAAAAAGAAATGGAACGATTACAAAAAGTGATTGCGCAAGCAGGTATTGCATCGAGAAGAAAGGCTGAGGAATTAATTCAGCAAGGAAAAGTAAAAGTGAATGGAAAAATAGTGAAGGAGTTAGGAACGAAAGTAACTCCTCAAGATAAAGTAGAAGTAAATAACATCCCTCTTGAAAAAGAAGAACCTGTTTATTTTTTACTATATAAACCAACTGGCGTAATTTCAAGTGTATCAGATGATAAAGGAAGAAGTGTTGTAACAGACTTTTTCCCTGAAATTAGACAACGTTTATTCCCAATCGGACGCTTAGATTATGATACGTCTGGCGTATTATTGATGACAAATGATGGGGAATTTGCAAATGTATTAATGCATCCAAGATATAAAGTTGAAAAAACGTATGTTGCAAAAATTAAAGGGCCATTAACAGGTGAGAAAATTCGCATGTTAGAACGAGGTGTTGCATTAGAAGATGGGAAAACAGCACCAGCACAAGTGAAAATTATTTCTTGGGACAAGCGTAAAGAGACTGCGATTGTACAATTAACGATTCATGAAGGACGTAATCGTCAAGTACGCCGCATGTTTGAAGCGTTAGATTGTAAAGTAGTGAAACTAAAGCGTGAACGCTACGCCTTTTTAGAAGTGGGTAGCTTGCGACCTGGTGATGCGAGAGAATTGTCACCACATGAGGTGAAACAATTACGTGCATTGGCTTCTACAAAGCCGCGCTAATCGATAGTGTGAAACTTTCACCAGTGGAATGCTCCGCTGGTGATTTATTAAAAAATACATATATTTATCACTCGTCGAAGAGAGGGGAGACAATATGAAAAAAAATCGCTTATTATTTCGCGTTATGATTCTACTCATTTTATGCGGTGCTGTAGGATTTACACTTTATCAAGGATATTTCACTAAAGAAGAGAAAATGCAAATCGGAAAAGAAGCACCTAATTTTGTTGTAACAGATTTAGAAGGAAAGAAAATTGAATTAAAAGATTTAAAGGGAAAAGGTATATTTTTAAACTTTTGGGGCACTTGGTGTAAACCGTGTGAAAAAGAAATGCCTTATATGAACGAATTATATCCAAAGTATAAAGAAAAAGGCGTTGAAATTATTGCGTTAGATGCAGATGAAACGGATATTGCTGTTAAGAATTTTGTGAAACAATACGATCTTAAGTTCCCAGTCGCAATTGATAAAGGTGGAGAAATTATAAAAACGTATGGAGTAATACCGTTACCAACAAGCTTCTTGATTGATAAGGATGGTAAGGTGATTCAAGAGATTAAAGGTGAACAAACGATAGAACAATTGGAAGAGTATTTAAAGAAAATTACTCCGTAATAAAGAAAGCCTTTACATACGAGGCGCTTACCTATAGCGTCTTTGATTTAAAAATTCTGAGTATTGCGGTAACTTGAGGGTAGAATATACAATAGTACATATAGATATAGGGGCGGTGAGAGTGTTGAAAGAAATTAAGTGTGAATGTGGACACGTTAATCCGATAGGAACTGTTTTTTGTGAAGCATGTGGGAAACCATTTGAAAGCAATGAAAATATAAAACTATTGGATATGCGCTATGAGGGGAGTGCTCGGAGATCTCTCACGCAAACAAAAACGATAGTCGATAAAATTTGGAGCTTTTTCTCTTCTGTAAAAGTGGGTGTATGGCTCATTGTAATCACTTTAGCTGCATCAGCGATAGGAACTATTTTTCCACAAGAAATGTACATAACTCCAGGAATTGCACCAGCTGAATATTATAAGCAAGAATACGGATTTTTAGGGCAATTATACTATCAATTAGGATTTAATAATTTATACGGTTCATGGTGGTATATGATTTTAATTGCTTCAATTGGTATTTCACTTGTGATATGTAGCTTAGACCGTGTCATTCCACTTTATAAAGCTTTAAAGAAGCAAGGGGTGAAAAGACACCCTAGCTTTTTAAAGAGACAAAGATTATACGGTACTGGTACACCGCAAGATGGTGATCTTGAAAGAGTGCAAAAGAATTTAAAGAAAAGAAACTATAACGTGAAAGTGGAAGACGGAAATATTTTGGCGGAAAAGGGACGGTTTTCACGCTGGGGTCCATATGTGAATCATATTGGTCTCATTATCTTTTTATTCGGTGCAATGCTCCGTTTTTTACCGAGTATGTACGTAGACGAAGCCCTTTGGTTACGTGACGGTGAAACGAAAGAAATACCAGGAACGGATGGTCAATACTATTTAAAAAACGAGAAATTTATTAAGGAAGTTTATGATAAAAGTAAGGACAAGGAAGTTTTTGATGAAGCGATTGATCGTGTAGGCGATAAAATGATTGCGAAAAACTTCCAAACGAATGCTGTATTATATAAAGCGGTCGGCGAAAATATAGCAGGACAAAAACCGAAATTAGAAAAAGTAAAAGAAGCGGAAATTCGAGTGAATGAACCGCTGAAATTTGATCAATTTGCTATATATCAAGTGGATTACAAAGAAAGTGAATTTAAAAGCATGTCATTCCATTTGCAAAACAAAGAAAATAATCAAAAGTGGGGACCGATCAAAGTTGATTTAACGAATCCTACAGAAAAATTTGATTTAGGAAATGGTTATTCTTTAGAACTATTAAGCTATTTCCCTGACTTTTATTTTGATGAGAGTGGAAGACCAAATACGAAAACGAAATTACCAAACAACCCTGCATTTGTGTTTAAAATGTTTACGCCTGAAACACCAGATGGTGAAGTGAGTTTTGTTGGTATTCAGCAAAATATAGAACCTGATGGAAATAATAAATATAAAATGTCGTTTGCAGGTGTGGAAATGCAAAATGCAACAGCACTTACTGTAAGGAAAGATTTAACGCTTTGGATTCTCGGTATTGGAGGATTTATATTTATGGTTGGTGTCATTCAAGGGATGTATTGGAATCATCGTCGTATTTGGATACAACGCGTTAATGATGAATGGTGGATTGCAGGACACACGAATAAAAATTGGTTCGGTTTAAAGAAAGATATTGAAAGAGTACTAGAAGGTACGGCAATTCCGCAGCCAAGCGATAAAGTAGTGGATAAAAAAATTAGTTAAGGTGGGGAAACGATATGGTGCAAATAAGTAGTAACTTTCTCTTTACCGCATTTATTTTATATTTAATTGCAACTCTATTTTTCGGGGGAGCAATTAAAGAAAAAGGTCATAAATGGGCAAATATAGGAATAACGATTACAATTTTAGGGTTTATTGCACAAACAGTATATTTTGTTACAAGATGGATTGCATCAGGACATGCACCAGTTAGTAACTTTTTTGAATTCGGTACATTTTTCGGCATGATGCTTGTCGGAGCATTTATTGTTATGTATTTTATGTATCGCGTAAGTATAATCGGACTTTTTGCATTACCAGTTGCACTTTTATTAATTGCCTATGCAAGTATGTTTCCGAGGGAAATATCTCCGCTTATTCCTTCTTTAAAAAGTAATTGGTTGCATATTCACGTGACGACTGCAGCAGCAGGACAAGCAATTTTAGCAATTAGTTTTATTACGGGCGTTATGTATTTATTGAAAAATGTAGACCAATCAACGAGAAGCAAACGTACATTTTGGTTAGAAACGGTAGTGTTCACACTTGTTTGTACAGTTGGTTTTATTGGAGTGACAACGTTATTTTCTAGTATGAAATATGAAGCGAAGTTTCAATGGGTTGATAAAAATGAACAACAAGTGGAAATGAAGTACAATCTTCCAGCTTTAGTAGGACCGCACGAAGGAAAGTTATTGACAGAAAATAAATTAGAACCGACAGTTGAAGTTCCAGCGATTGTAAATGCGAAAAAATTAAATACTGTTATTTGGTCAGTGTTAGTTGGGACATTACTTTATATTGTATTAAGACTTGTTTTACGCAAACGAGTATCGGCAGCACTTCAGCCGTTAGTAAAGAATACAAATAGTGATTTACTGGATGAAATCGGATATCGTTCTATTGCAATTGGATTCCCGGTTTTCACATTAGGTGCATTAATTTTTGCCATGATTTGGGCTCAAATAGCGTGGACACGTTTTTGGGGTTGGGATCCAAAAGAGGTTTGGGCGCTTATTACTTGGCTTTTTTATGCGGCGGTATTACATTTACGTTTATCAAAAGGGTGGCACGGAGAGAAGTCAGCGTGGTTAGCGGTAATTGGTTTTGCAATCATTATGTTTAACTTTATTGTAGTAAACTTAATTATCGCGGGTTTACATTCATACGCATAGAGAAATAAAATAGGAGAGTGAATGTCACTTTCCTATTTTATTTTTGTCAACTTTTCTTCTTTTTTGAGAAAAACATGACAAAGTAGCGGTTGATTTTGTAAAATGATGTCGAGGACATTATATCCTGTTCAAAAAAAATACATAGTTTTGGAAAAAAATTGAACAAACTTTATTATTCTTGTGAAGCATAATATGGGAAGTGAAACATTTAGAAGATTGCTTAAATAAACGAGAATAGCGCAACATACTAGTGTAGAAGGGTAGGTGTAAACCGTTGTGGTAAAAGTACGCAACGGGTAGAAATGGAAAATGAATCAAGAATTTTAATTGTAGACGATGAGGATCGTATTCGTCGTTTGTTGAAAATGTATTTAGAAAGAGAACAATACACAATTGAAGAAGCGGACAATGGTGATACAGCTTTAGAAATGGCGTTACAAAATGATTACGATTTAATCCTATTAGATCTTATGATGCCAGGTAAAGATGGTATTGAAGTGTGTAAAGGGGTTCGTGAGAAGAAAGCGACGCCGATTATTATGTTGACAGCGAAGGGTGAAGAAGTAAACCGAGTACAAGGGTTTGAGGTAGGAACTGATGATTATATTGTGAAACCATTTAGCCCACGTGAAGTAGTGCTTCGTGTGAAAGCGGTCTTACGCCGTTCTGTACCAACAACGTTCTTTACACAAGATACAACGACAAAAGATGTTACTGTGTTCCCTCATTTAACAATTGATAATGATGCACACCGTGTTACAGCAGATGGTAATGAAGTAAACTTAACACCGAAAGAGTACGAATTACTATTATTCTTAGCGAAAGCGCCTGATAAGGTATTTGATCGTGAGCAATTGTTAAAAGAAGTATGGCAATATGAATTCTTCGGAGATTTACGTACAGTTGATACGCATGTAAAGCGTTTACGTGAGAAGTTAAGCAAAAAATCACCAGATGCTGCGAAGATGATTGTTACCGTTTGGGGCGTAGGTTACAAATTTGAGGTTGTGAACGACTGATGCTTTGGAGAAGTGTAGTAGGGAAGTTATGGATGACCATATTGCTTCTCGTTTCGTTTGTGCTCGGATTTGTTGCGATTTTACTTTCACAGTTTTTTAGAACATATTATGTTGATATGAGTGAAGCTAGGCTTCAAAAAGTTGCAACAAGTGTTTCAGAGTTAATTGAAGAAGGTGCCGATGTAAAAACGATTGAGAATATCGCGTACAAATTCTCTGATCCACTTTCAAGGATCATTATTGTAGAAGATGGTAAAGAAATATCTTCTTCGCCGAAACAAGAAGGATTAGTCACTCTTACAATGGATGATTTGAAAGAAGACAAAGAATTAGCGGCTGTTTTTACAGACAAAAAAGAAATTAAGAATAACATTAGAAAAGCCTCTAATAGTAGAAAGAATAAAAACACTGAAAATGATATTATGATTGTCGGAAAACCAGTGCATTCAAAAAATCAAAGTGCAGTGTTCGTATACGAATCTTTACAAGTACCGATACAAGGTATGGAGAGAACGACTGATTTTATATTCTTATCAGCAGGGATTGCGATTATATTAACAACGTTCTTTGCATTCTTCTTATCTACTCGAATTACAGCACCACTCCGTAAAATGCGTGAGGTTGCTTTTGAGGTCGCGCGTGGGAAGTTTGATGCGAAAGCACCTATGGTATCTCAGGATGAGATTGGTGAGCTTGCAACGGCCTTAAATCAAATGGGGAAACAGTTGAAGTTTAATATGAATGCCCTGCAGCAAGAAAAAGAACAGTTAGCTAGTATTTTAAGTAGTATGGCAGATGGGGTTATTACGTTAAATCAAGAAGGTGAAGTCGTTGTAATTAATCCGCCGGCTGAACATTTCTTACAAGTTTGGCAAGAGGAAAAGGAAGTAGAGCTCAGTAAAAAACTACCTTCTGAACTTGTTGAACTATTCCATCTCGTTGTAGAAAGTGAACAACAACAAGTGGTTGAAATTAATTTACAAAAAGGGAACTATGTAGTTCTTATGACGCCGCTTTACAACCAAACGAAAATTCGTGGCGCTGTAGCTGTACTACGTGATATGACGGAAGAACGCCGTCTTGAGAAGATGCGTCAAGACTTTATTGCGAACGTATCACATGAACTTCGTACACCGATGGTAATGCTTCAAGGGTATAGTGAAGCGATTTTAGATGATATTGTGCAAACGAAAGAAGAAATTAATGAGTTTGTTCAAATTATTTATGATGAATCCGTTCGTTTAGGTAAACTTGTAAATGAACTATTAGATTTAGCGCGTATGGAAAGTGGTAATGTAGAGTTACATATAGGTGAAGTTGATATTCATCCTTTCGTTGAAAAAATAGGTCGTAAATTCCAAGGAATTGCAAAGGATAAAGAAGTCGCATTAACGGTTGATTTCCAGAATCCAATTGAACAATACCCGTTTGATGCAGATCGTATGGAACAAGTATTGACGAATTTAATTGATAACGCAATTCGTCATACGAATGCAGGCGGACATGTAACGCTTGTAATTAATACGAAAAATAATGGTCTTACTTTTGAAGTACAAGATTCGGGCGCTGGTATTCCAGAAGAAGATATTCCATTTTTATTTGATCGTTTCTACAAAGCTGATAAAGCAAGAACACGTGGGAAAAAAGGTGGAACGGGGCTCGGGCTTGCGATTGCAAAAAATATTGTGCAAGGCCATGATGGTAAAATTGCTGTTTCAAGTGTTGTTGGAGAGGGAACTACATTCTCTGTATATTTACCGAATCGTATAATTTAGATATACGTTTTTAAAGTTGATAATGAATAAAGTTCTACTGTTTTTTATTTTTTTGTAAAATCAATTAAATAAATAATAGTAGAACTTTTTTCTATCTTATTCGAATGAAGAATAGCAAGAGGGGTGTCGTGAAGCGATGAAATTATATACGAAAACAGGAGATAAAGGGACAACAAGTGTAATAGGCGGCAGAGTGGATAAAGATAATATCCGAGTTGAAGCATATGGCACGATAGATGAGGCGAATTCTCATATTGGATATGCAATGACTAAGCTACAAGGCGGATCTTTTGGGGATATTTACAATGAACTTGAAAATATTCAACATGAACTATTTGATTGCGGGGGAGACTTGGCGATAGTAGAGGGGAAAATTCCTTATAAAGTAACGGTTGAAATGGTTGAAAGCTTAGAAAGAGGGATTGATTCGTATATAGAAGAAGCACCGCCGTTAGAGCGTTTTATTTTACCAGGTGGAAGCGAAGCGGCAGCTGCTATTCATATTGCACGTACAGTTGTAAGGCGAGCAGAACGATGTGTAGTGTCCTTGCAAAAAGAAGGGAAAATAAATGAAGTTGTTCTAAAGTATGTAAATAGATTATCTGATTATTTGTTTGCGGTAGCTAGAGTAATAAACGCTCGATTACAAGTAAAAGATGTGGAGTATAATCGCAGTGCAATCGTTTTTCGTGATAAAAACGAGAAGGAAGTGGAGTGATTCACTTTCTTTTTTTGTATACTTTTTTCTGTAATATACCAAAATAAGAGAAGGTATGGTGTTAATTAGAAAACGGAGGATGTATATGAAAGTGTTAAAATGTGGCGTCATGTTATTGACGGTATTGTTTTTATCTCAATTACATGTGTACGCAGAGGGAAATCAATGGACATGGCCTGTTGAAGGGCAGATAAGTGATTATTTTGGGACAAGGCATGGAAAACACTACGGTATAGATATAGCAGCACCGATTGGCACGCCTGTGGCAGCTATTCAAGAAGGTAAGGTAACAAAGTCTTATTATTCAAGTAGTTATGGAAACGTTGTATTTATTAAACATGGAGAATATGAGGCTGTGTATGCGCATTTAAATAAGAGATATGTAGTTCAAGGGGATTATATTTCAAAAGGAGAAATAATTGGAGAAGTAGGAAATACAGGAGAATCGAGAGGTGCACACTTACATTTAGAAGTTCATCAAGGAAGATGGACGATGGCGAAAAAGAATGCGATGAATCCATTGCTAGTTCTAAATGAACAGAGAAATGAAGTTGTTTCCTCATCCTTATATGTCGTCCAAAAAGGGGACACTTTAGTTAGTATTGCACGGAAATTTAGTATGTCAGTTAAGGAAGTTAAAGATAAAAATGGACTGCAGCAAGATCGGATTTATCCAAATCAACAATTATACGTAAAGTAAAAAAAGAGCTAGTTAAACTAGCTCTTTTTTTTACCAAAAAATAAAGACACATATAAATCCAGAAATAGCTAAGTAGCTATATAAGTAAAATACTTTCGTTCTTGTTTTTTCGTTCGTTCGAAATAGTACAATAGTCGGTTCAATTAAACCGATTGTCAAACAAAGTAAACCAAGAAGCATACAACCGATTGAAATGGAGTACAGGGCGATTTGTGGTGCTTGAAATGGAATCATCCATTTTAATAAAAATGCAATAAGTGCAGTGTAGCAAATGCTGCCGATGTATTTATTCAACGGTGCATTAGAACGGAACCCTGGAAGTTTTTTTAAGAAAGAACGGGAAACAACTTCAGTTTGTAAAGATGTGTGCTCTTCAATTATTTTTTGAGCTTCTTTTCCTTTTTGAAAAAGGGATAATATCCAGTTTCGCTCACCTTGAAAAATAAATTGAGAAGTTGTCAAATAATGATCCACCTTCACTTTATTCCAACTTTTCCATGGGTGACGCTCACACAGTTTTAATTTACTCTCTGTTTTTTTATCATACTGATAAATACTGATGCCATCTTCATCGAAAGCAGCATAGTATGTCTCGCTTGAGAATGTGCCTAAATCAATTGGACAGTAGAAAAGTAATTCTTTTTTTAAGTAAAAGTATTCTTTTCTTAAGTTTTTTTTCATTGCTTCTCGAATAGAGTGTCTCTTTTCTTTTTTCATGACATTTCCTCCATAATCCAGAAAATGTTCTTATCTTAACAATTCAACATCTTATCACTTTTCATTATATATGACTAGGGGATTCATAGGGGAAATGCCGAATACTAAAAAATCTGGGGTGTATTGTAAAATATAGTGATTGGTTTTAATTATATAAAATTAATAACTTATTTTTAATAAGTTACACTTTTTTTGTTCACAATACGATTATGTTGTTGTATAATAAAGTGGAAAATAGAATATCGGTCTATCTTCGGGGCAGGGTGAAAATCCCGACCGGCGGTGATGAACTATATGTGATTTTGTTCTAAGCCCGCGAGCCGTTAAGGCAGGATTTGGTGTGATTCCAAAGCCGACAGTATAGTCTGGATGGGAGAAGATGGAGGTTCAAGCGTTCAAAAAAGATATGGATTTGAACGTCTGTTTGATGTGCCTTAAATTCTCCCTTTGTGTAAAACACAAAGGGTTTTTTCGTTCTATGAAAAAGTAGGCATAGCAGAACCTTTCCACTTTCCATGAGAAGATCGATGGAAAAGGAGAGAGAAAGATGAAACAAAAAAACAGTGTAGTGCAGATGGTGAGTGTAGCGATGCTAAGTAGTATTGCATATTTACTGATGATGTTGGATTTCCCGTTTCCAGGGCTTCCGCCATTTTTAAAAATTGATTTTAGTGATGTACCAGCTCTAATTGCAGCAATTATTTTCGGGCCAGTTGCAGGGATAATTGTAGAGGCGATAAAGAATATTTTACATTACGGAATTCAAGGGAGTTTAACGGGAGTGCCAGTTGGAGAAATTGCTAACTTTATTGCAGGATGTTTATTTATTGGACCGGCAGCTTTCTTATTTAGAAAGTATCGTACTGTTAAGAGTTTAACGACAGGATTAATGCTAGGGACAATTACAATGGCGCTCATTATGAGTGTATTAAATTACATCATTATATTCCCGGCTTACACTTGGTTTTTAAATTCACCAGCTATGTCTAGCGAGGCTATAAGAACAACGGTTGTAACGGCAATCTTACCATTTAATTTGATTAAAGGAATTGTTGTGACAATTGTATTTGTAGCGTTATTCTCACGCCTGAAAGTATGGGTGTTTGCAAAAATGAAAAATGCATAAAATATAAAATAAAACCATTAGTAGTATGGAACTACTAGTGGTTTTTTATTAAGTAGAATGAAAATAGAAAACAAAAAATATCCCTCATATGAATGAGGGATATTTTTTGAAGTTAATAAAAGACTATTCGAATTTTAAAGAGTCGCCATCAAATGATTCATCAGCAACTTTAATTGAGTCAGTTGGACAACCTTCGAATGCATCCATCATATCTTCAATTAATACATCTGGAATTTCAACGATACCTTGGTTATCGTCTAACGTTACAAATGCAATACCTTCATCATCATAATCATAAATGTCTGGTGCAGCAGCGCCGCAAGCACCACATGCGATACAAGTATCTTTATCAACGATTGTATATTTTGCCATCTTTTTTCCCTCCTGATAATATGTATGTGAAAAGCTCGCCATAAAAATTATAACCTTATTGTAAAACGGTTTTTAAAACTTTTCAACATAAAATTATAATGATAATCCTTATCAATTAGAGTGTCAACTAATTTTTACATTATGTCATAAGATTTTCAAAATACGTAAATGTTATTTCGTTTGGTACAATATACTATATACAAGTACATAGTGCCGATATGATAAGTTTAATGAGTAAGTGCAATCATACTAAAAAGTAATTAAGCTAGATTGAAAGGTGGAAGCGGTAATGCAACTACAATATACTTTATTGTATTGTTTAAAACAATTGAATGGTGAAAGGACCGTTTCTTCTATTTATTATTTATTAAAAGGAAAACGATCTTCGCAAACGTTACAAGATGGAAACATGTTCCGAATTTCATTTTTGTTTGGAATATATAAATCGTTAAATAGAACAGACTATGATCGTGAAGTTGCAAAGTTGTTGCAAGCAGATTTGATTCGAGAAATACATGAAAATACATATTTGTTAACACCTAAAGGTAAAATGCAGTTACATACATGGGAGGAAGTGTATGCTTTTCCCGCGCATCTACATAGTTTACACTATGGTGAATTAGGTGAAACATTTTGGAAACGTTTATCATTAATTATTCAAACTATATCTAATTTACAACAGAATAATACGAAATTTATTCCCATTCAACAAGATACAGAAATAATGATGTGGGTAAAACGCTTTTTAACAGGTATACCATATAGGCGAAGTGAATTGGCTAAAAGATTATGGAAAGAAATACATAATCTTTTAGGAAAAGGTGATGTAGTAGAAGCGACGATTGTAACATATAGATTAACAGGATATGAACGTATCGGTTGTACATTGCAGCAATTAGCGGAAATTACGAAACAAGATATATTCCGGGTGTATTTTTTATTTTGGGGTACGATTCACTTCTTTATACAAGAAGTTCACGATAAAGAAAATGAATTTCCGCTATTGGCTGAGATTATCTCTTATCCAAATGAGAGAGCTGAATTATTTAGTTTATCAACGAAAAAAACATATAATTTTTGGAGACAAGGACGCTCTTTAGATGAAATAGCGACAATTAGAAATTTAAAGGTTGCAACGATAGAAGATCATTTTGTTGAAATTGCTTTGCGGGAAAAAGAGTTTTCAATCGAGATGTTTATGGAAAAAGACAAAATAGATAAAGTAACAAAAGTAATTGAGGCATTACAAACACGTAAGTTGCGTGAGTTGAAACAAGCGGTTGGAGAGGGTATCTCTTATTTTGAAGTTCGTCTTGTATTGGCGCGGATGGAGGGTATAAATGAAGCTTGAGGAATATTTATATAGATGGTTTGGATATTCTGAATTTCGTACAGGGCAAAAAGGGGTAATTACAGATTTATTAGAAGGAAAAGATGTTATAGCAATGCTCCCGACTGGAAGAGGGAAGTCTATGTGCTATCAACTTCCAGGGCTAATGCAAGAAGGAACCGTGCTTGTTGTATCACCATTATTATCTTTGATGGAAGATCAAGTTACACAATTAAAGTATGTTGTGAAAAACCGAGTAATAGCATTTAATAGTTTTCGGACATTACATGAAAAAAGAGAAGCGATGAAAAAATTAGCTTCATATAAATTTATTTTTGTTTCACCAGAGATGTTGCAGTCGGAAGTGTTAATAAGAGAATTGAAGAAAGTTCATATTTCATTATTTGTTGTGGATGAGGCTCATTGTATTTCACAATGGGGTTATGATTTTAGGCCAGACTATAAAAAACTAAATGTAGTCATTGAAAATATCGGGTCTCCTACGGTGCTAGCATTAACGGCAACAGCGACAAAAGATGTACTCCGAGATATAGCAGAGAGTTTAGATTTGAAGAAAGTGACGCAGCATGTATACTCTATTGATCGTCCAAATATTGCGATGGAAGTACAATTTGTGGAGACGATAGAAGAGAAGAAAGAAGCGCTTTTGAACCAGGTGATGTATTTACAAGGGCCAGGGATTGTATATTGTTCAAGCAGAGCGTGGACAGAACGTTTAACGGAGTATTTAAGAGGAAAAGGCGTGACTGGTGTCGCTTTTTATCATGGTGGTATGGAACATGAAGAGCGTATGTTAATTCAACAGCAGTTTATGAATGACCAGTTGCAGCTTGTAATATGTACAAGTGCTTTTGGTATGGGAGTAAATAAGTCGAATACGAGCTATATTATTCATTTTCATTATCCGACTAATATAGCTTCCTATTTACAAGAAATCGGAAGAGCTGGAAGAGATGGTGAACCAAGTATAGCTATCTTACTATGTAGTCCGTTAGATCACGATTTACCAATTTCGATAATTGAAGATGAATTGCCAAGTCAGTCGCAAATACAATTTTTATTCTCTTTACTACAAGAAAGAATGTTTCAAACGAAAGAATTACCAATAGAAGAGGTAGAAGAAATTTGTTATAATGCAGCAAGATTTAGTGAACAATATTGGCGTTTCATTCGCTATCATCTTGAACAGCTTGGAATCATACAACAGCGAAAATTAAAATTAGAGAGCTTGTCAGATGAAATTATGAACAGATTAATAGCTGAAGTAGAAATAAGGCTACGTAATAAATATAGTGAGCTAGAAAACATGAAATCGTGGATACAAGTGAAAGAATGTAGGCGTGAATATTTGTTACAACAGTTCGGTTATAGAAAAGAGAACGAGTTGAAAAATTGCTGTGACTATTGTGGTATTACAAAAACAGATTATAAAAAAAGACAAGCGCAACAATCGGATTTCGACTATAATTGGGAAACAGAGTTACAAAAGCTTTTCGGTCTAGAAAAGATGGGGGAATGATGAACATTCAAAGGCATAATATTGAAGATATGAGTCCGAAAGAAATAAGGCTGAATCTGTATATCACACAGTTCATTATTATCGGTATCGGTTGTTTACTAGCATATGTATTATTCCGAGATATAAAATCGGTGTATAGTCTGTGGAAGTGGGAACCGGTGTCTATACTTATAATAGGTGGCTTGTTGGCGATTGGTATTGTGTTATTAGATTATGTTGCAATGCGAGTATTTCCAGAGTCTTGGTTTGATGATGGTGGTATTAACGATAAGATGTTTCAAGGAATGTCAGTTATGCACCTACTCGTTATTACGTTCATTATCGGCTTTGCAGAAGAATTTTTATTTAGAGGTGTAGTGCAGACGCACTTTGGAATTGTAATAGCGAGTTTAGTATTTGCAGTGTTACATATTCGGTATATAACAAAGCCATTTTTGTTTTGTTTCGTCTGTTTCATTAGTTTTGTCTTTGGTTATGTGTTTGAATGGACAGGAAATTTGTTTATAACAATCTTTGCACACTTTCTTGTTGATTTTATAATGGGACTCCAATTAAGAAAATAAATGGAAGGTGGTGGTGAACAACATGAGAAAACGAATTCCTGATTTCGAAGAGGAATTAGAAGTTGAGCGAGTGGAAGAAAAAGAAAGTTTACCGCCGCGTAGTGAAATTCATAGAAATAAAGAGAAAAAAGAAAAGTTTAAAATGAATCATATTTTCGTCCGAGTTTTAACATTTCTATTCATATTACTACCAATTAGTATCTTATGGTATACAGATAAATATATTCAGGTGAAAAGTGATGGTAATAACGCTGGGAAAAGTGCGTTTGAGGTCATTTTCTTTGATTCAGCTAAATCTGAGTCTGAGGCAACATCTGAGAAAGTAGTAACGCATACGGTAAAAGAAGGAGAAACTTTAGAAAGTATAGCGAAGCAATATTTTTCAGATGAAACTGGGATTGAAGTGATTAAAAAGTATAATGATTTACAAGAAGATGAAGTGAATGTAGGTCAAGAAATAAAAATTCCGATAAAAGATAAGTCCGCAAAACAGGATAGCTAGTAACATACCTACTATAAAAACTGAGGATTATCTTTATGCGGAAGGGAGTGAAAAATATATGATATGGATTATCTTATTAAGTGCTCTCATATGTATTGGTATTATATTTCTTCTTGTAATGTATACAGAAGCGATGCGTAATACTGTGTTAGAACATACTTTACTTTTTGAAGAATTTCCGAAAAGTTTTCAAAAAGTAAAGGTGTTTTTTATTTCTGATATTCATAGAAGGGTCATTTCAAGTTCATTAATTGAACAAGTAAAAGGAAAAGTAGACCTTGTAATTATTGGCGGTGATTTAGCGGAAAGAGGCGTCCCTTTATCGAAAATTTCTGCGAATATACAAAAGTTAAGAGCGATAGCTCCTGTATATTTTGTGTGGGGAAATAATGATTATGAGATTGAATATCATGAATTAGATGCTTTGTTATTAGAAAATAATGTGAAAGTTTTAGATAATACAAGAGTTGTATTTGATTCTGAACTAGGAGAAAAAATTTGTTTGCTCGGTGTAGATGATGTTGGTTTGAAGCGTGATCGTTTAGATTTAGCTTTGGCTGATTGCAAAGAAGATGGTTTTCGCATATTAATTAGCCATAACCCTGATATAATAAATAAAATGTCTGGAAAAGAACAAATTTCACTTGTGTTAAGTGGACATACACATGGAGGACAGATTCGATTATTCCCATCTAAAAAATATTTAAAAGGTGGCGTATATAAGCATTCAAATATGACTCTTTTTGTTAGTAATGGGTATGGAACAACGTTGATTCCACTTCGCTTCCGAGCACCTGCTCAAACACATATTATTACGTTATGCGGAGGGAAATGATGCCAACTCTAAACGGGAAATATAACATAAAAGCTGTTTCGAATATAATTGGAATTCAGCCGAGTACGCTTCGTGCATGGGAAAGACGATATCAAATTATTGCCCCAAAGCGGAATCATGCGGGGCATCGATTATATACAGAAGAGCATATTCAAATTTTGAAATGGTTAATGGACAAGGTTTCTTCCGGCATGATGATTGGACAAGCAGTTCAATTATTAGAAGGGAATCGTTTGCAGAGTAATGTTCAAAAAGAAATACATTACGATAGAGAAGTTGTTTTAGTGGACGATTTACTGCAAGCTTTGTTAAAATTTGATGAAATTACAACTTCTGCATTGTTAAACGAGGCTTTCAGTATTTATGCAACAGAAAAAGTCATAGCAAGTATTGTTCTTCAAGTGTCAAATAAATTGTTAACGTTAAAAAATAATAATGAAGTTACAATGGTGCAATTCCAATATGTCGTATCATTTTTACAAACTCGTCTAGGAATGGTGTATCATAATGCATCATCATTTTCTTCTATACACAAAGTTGTCGTGTTAGAAAATAATATGTTGAAAGGATTTGTTTTCTCAACGTATTTACGCTTAAAAGGGTATGAGGTGATATATATTAGGTCAAGCTTAGCGGAAGATGGTATTTTGTTAGCTGTTGAGCAAATGCAACCTACATATGTAGTAGTCTCTTTTGATGAGGAACGAGAACTTAAGAACGCGATGAAGGACATGAATTTGTTGCAAGAAAAAAGTGAGAAACTTTCTGTTGGGTTTATAGGAGAAATAGGTGCTCGAGATCAGTTGAACATTCAAACATGCCTAATTGGTGATACGAAAGAAGAATGGGATGATTGGTTAAAAATGTTAGAATAGTTGTTCGAAAAGAACCATCTATTTTCTATTTCATATAATAAAAATTATATTCATTGGTTACGTAGGGAGGGTATGAGATGAGGCTGGAACGATTAAATTACAATAAGATAAAAATTTTCTTAACATTTGATGATTTATCTGAACGAGGATTAACGAAAGAAGATTTGTGGAGAAATGCACCGAAAGTACAGCAATTATTTCGTGATATGATGCAAGAAGCAAATAAGGAACTAGGGTTTGAAGCGGATGGTCCAATTGCAGTTGAAGTATTTTCTCTACAAGCGCAAGGAATGGTCGTAATTGTAACGAAAGAACATCAAGATGTGGATACAGATGATGAGTTCCGTGACGAGTTTATTGAAATGCAAGTGACTCTAGATGAAAGCGAGCATATACTTTATGAGTTTGCTACACTAGATGACGTAATTAACCTGTCGAATCGTTTATATAACCTTGATGTAACTGGCGGAAAACTATATACGTGGGATGGGCGTTTCTATCTTTGGATGGAAGAAGAGGAGCAGGTTCAATTACTGAAGGCAGATTTTATAGCTATTTTAGCGGAATATGGTAATCCGTCTACAGCAACTATTTATCGTCTAATGGAGTATGGTAAAGAATTAATGGCTTCTCAAGCAATTGAACAAATACACAATTACTTTGTGAAAAAACAAAACCTTAGCTAATATAACAAAGCTAAGGTTTTGTTTTTTATTTGGAGAAACCTAAAATGTTGGTCTGAAAATGTCAAAACGATTAATGGTATAGCGGGAATCATAAATATTTGGGCGCTCTTTACTATACTTAAAAATATCTTCTTAAGTTGTTATATATAAGTAAAATAAAAAATATTTAAATATTTAAGTATTTTACTTTTCTAAAAGCAATAAAAGGACTATAATGATAGTGAAAACGCTTGCAACAGGAAATAGTTTGTATATATTTGTTAGCGTTTTCTATTGCATTCCAAATTTAACGGTGTATACTAGGCAATGAAGGTTTACTAAACAAGTGAAATTACAGGGGGTTTACTTACTATGGTAGCCGAAAAGGGAACTCAAACAAAAACACAACAACAAAGGGAACAACATTTTGAACTATTGAATTCGACACAAATTGTTATTAGTGAAGCATTAGAAAAATTGGGTTATCCAAACGAAGTATATGAATTATTAAAAGAACCAATTCGTATGATGACAGTGAAAATACCAGTTCGTATGGATGACGGGACTGTTAAAATATTTACAGGATATCGTGCACAACATAATGATGCTGTTGGTCCAACGAAAGGTGGAATTCGCTTCCATCCGAATGTAACAGAAAATGAAGTGAAAGCACTTTCAATCTGGATGAGTTTAAAATGTGGTATTGTTGATTTACCATACGGTGGAGGTAAAGGTGGAATTATCTGTGACCCACGTGAAATGTCATTCCGTGAGTTAGAAAGATTAAGCCGCGGTTATGTACGAGCAATTAGCCAAATCGTAGGACCGACGAAAGATATTCCAGCTCCAGATGTATTCACAAACTCTCAAATCATGGCATGGATGATGGATGAATATAGTCGTATTGATGAATTTAATTCACCAGGATTTATTACAGGTAAGCCACTTGTATTAGGTGGATCGCATGGACGTGAAACAGCAACGGCGAAAGGTGTAACAATTTGTATTCGCGAAGCTGCAAAAAAACGCGACATTGATATTAAAGGTGCACGCGTTGTTGTTCAAGGATTCGGTAATGCTGGTAGCTTCTTAGCTAAATTTATGCATGATGCAGGCGCGAAAGTTATTGCAATCTCGGATGCTTACGGTGCATTGCATGATCCAAACGGATTAGATATTGATTATTTATTAGACCGTCGTGATAGCTTCGGTACAGTAACAAAACTATTTAATAATACAATTTCAAACAAAGAATTGTTAGAACTTGATTGCGACATTTTAGTTCCAGCTGCAATTGAGAACCAAATTACAGAAGAAAATGCTAATAATATTAAAGCAAAAATCGTTGTTGAAGCTGCAAATGGACCAACAACATTAGAAGCAACTAAAATTTTAACAGATCGCGGAATTTTACTTGTTCCAGACGTATTAGCAAGTGCTGGCGGTGTAACAGTATCTTACTTTGAGTGGGTACAAAATAACCAAGGTTACTACTGGACTGAAGAAGAAGTAGAACAACGTTTAGAAAAAGTAATGGTAAGATCATTTGATTCTATTTATGAAACAGCACAAGTTCGTAAAGTGAACATGCGCTTAGCTGCGTATATGGTCGGTGTTCGTAAAATGGCTGAAGCAAGTCGCTTCAGAGGTTGGGTATAATATTATATCGTGAGAAAACGTGATTCCTTTCGAGGGAATCACGTTTTTTTGTTGAAGTATTAGTGTGAGGTGTTGTACATGGAAAATGAAATGATGGAACGAGTAGAACAATTAGAAGAAAAGGTTAAGAGGTTAGAGGGAGAACTCTCAAGAACGATGAAAGCCCGAAAAACAAGTAACGTTCGGATGTTCGGAGAAGGACTACTGTTTTTAATATTTGGTGCAGTTGTAGTAGGGCCGATTATCGCTTTTGTAATCTCAATTCTTACTTGGATTGTTGAAAAATAAAATAAAAACAAAAAAGAACGCTTGTTCTACACGAACAAACGTGCTATACTTTCCTTAGATAAACAAAATGGAAATGATTTTAAGGAGAGATAAATGATGAAAATGACAGTAGACCAAAGATTTATGATGCCAGCAGATGTTGTAGAACGAGTGGAAGTATTAAGAAACAAACAAAGTAAGCGCGGCACATTATTACAATCTGTAAATAAATTTTTCGGTTTAGATACGAAAGAAGATTGTGTTTGGTTTTACGGTTTTTATGGAGTTGCTGTAAGTATTTTATTATTTATGGTGTTCACATCAAATATTTTCGATTTTCTCTTCGCGTAAGAAATATGCGATAAGGACATTGCTACCGAATACATATATAAAGAAGTAAGGTAATCTTCTGAAGCGGGAGTTGGTAGTAATGGCGATGTTTCCTATAGAGCGTAACTATATTGGGTATGGAAGTTCACGACCGGGAATTCCTCTTTCTAAAGTAAGGTTTATTGTAAGTCATGATACGGGGAACCCTGGTAGCAATGCGATAGGGAATCGGGATTATTTTAATGAAATACAACCGAAAGCTTCGGCACATACATTTATAGATGATAAAACAATATTGGAAATTGTTCCTATAAATGAAGTTGCCTATCACGTTCGATATGGTGTGCCGACAGATAATGACTTATATGGTTATGATGCTAATAAGGCTGCCATTGGAGTGGAACTTTGTTATGGCGGTGATGTTAACTTTTGGGAAGCGTATACCCGTTTTACGTGGTATCATGCGTATTTATGTCAAAACTTCGGCTTGAATCCGAAGAAAGATATCGTATCACATAAAACACTTGACCCAGCTAGAAAGATTGATCCTGAAAATGTATTAGGGAAACAAGGTATTAAATTTCAGCAGTTTTTAGCAGATGTCTATCGGATGTACGTTTCGTTTAGATGACAAATATATGAAAAATGAATACAATAAAGATAGGTGCCTACTGCTGTAAGTAGGTTTTTTCTTGTTTTTATAAATAGCGTATTGGTAGAAGACTAGGAGTGAGCTGAGTATGCAGAAAGAAACAGCTATCATAATTGGAGGCGGTCCGTGCGGATTAGCAGCAGCAATTTCGTTGCAACAGGTAGGGATAAATCCGTTAGTAATTGAAAAAGGAAACATTGTAAATGCGATTTATAATTATCCAACTCATCAAACATTTTTCTCTTCTAGTGAAAAATTAGAAATTGGTGATGTAGCTTTTATTACAGAAAATCGTAAGCCAGTTCGAAATCAAGCGCTTGCGTATTATCGTGAAGTAGTAAAGCGTAAATCTGTACGTGTAAATGCTTTTGAGCGAGTGGAGAAAGTACAAAAAGATGGAGAAGTTTTTCATGTTGAGACAACAAAGCGTGACGGAAGTACAGAAATATATATAGCGAAATATGTTGTTGTAGCAACTGGATATTATGACAATCCAAATTATATGAATGTTCCCGGCGAGGAACTGAAGAAAGTAGCTCACTATTTTAAAGAGGGACATCCTTATTTTGATCGAGATGTAGTAGTTATAGGTGGGAAAAACTCGAGTATAGATGCCGCGTTAGAACTTGTTAAAACCGGTGCGCGTGTAACGGTTTTATATCGCGGAAGTGAGTATTCACCAAGCATTAAGCCGTGGATTTTGCCGGAGTTTGAGGCGTTAGTACGAAGCGGCACAATTCAAATGCATTTCAGGGCTCACGTGAAAGAAATTACTGAACATACATTAACGTTTACAGTCGATGATGAGGCATATACAATCCAAAATGATTTTGTATTTGCGATGACTGGTTACCATCCTGATCATAGTTTCTTAACGAAGATGGGTGTTCGGATTGATGTAGAAACAGGACGTCCGATTTATGCAGAGGATACAATGGAAACGAACGCTGAAAATATTTTCATTGCAGGTGTAATTGCTGCTGGAAATAATGCGAATGAAATATTTATTGAGAACGGTCGATTTCATGGGGATGCGATTGCGCAAACCATTGCGTCAAGGGAAATATAAAAAGAAGCTGTCGAAATAAACTTCGACAGCTTCTTTTTAATTATGCATAAACATATTTTGGATTGTTTCATGAGAATTTGTATTCTCTAATGCAACTAATAATTTAATACGTGCTTTTTGAGCATTTAAACCGTATGTGAATACAATACCCATATCTTTTAATTGTTTGCCGCCACCTTCATATGAATATACATCTTGCACGATGCCATTGAAACAGCGAGAAACTAATACGACAGGGATTCCTTTGTCGATTAATCGTTCTAGACTAGGAAGTGTTCTTGGAGGTAAATTACCTTGTCCAAGTGCTTCAATAACAATCCCGTCTACTGGAAGGTTTTCAATTGCTGCTAACAATGTATCGTCCATACCAGCGTATGCTTTTAGAACAACTACGTTTTTAGAAACCTTATTTACTGAATATGTTTCATGGTGTACTAAAGCGTGATGGAATACAACGCCGCGCTTTGTTACCATACCAATTGGTCCATACTGTGGACTCTGGAATGTTGCCACGTTACTTGTATGTGTTTTCGTTACATTTGTAGCGCAATGGATTTCGTCGTTTAATACGACTAAAACACCTTTTTCAGCAGCTTCACTACAGCTAGCTACTTTTACAGCCGATAAGAAGTTATATAGACCATCAGCACCTAATTCATTACTAGAACGCATTGCACCTGTTACAACGATTGGAATAGTTGCTTGCACTGTTAAATCTAAGAAATAGGCTGTTTCTTCTAATGTATCCGTACCATGCGTAATGACTACGCCATGAATGTTGTCTTGTTTTACTTTTTCATCAATGATGACTTGTAATTGTAACATTTCGCTCGGTGTCATATGAGGAGATGGTAGATGGAACACGTCTTCAACGATTAAATCAACATCGCCTTCTAAATCAGGAATAAATTTTAAAAGAGGATTTTTTTCACCTGGCTGTACGACCCCAGTTTCTTTATCTTCCTCCATTGCAATTGTTCCACCTGTGTGTAAAACTAGGATTCTTTTCAATGCTTATACCCCTTTCAAGTTGAAAAATACATTTAGAACATAACATGTTTTGAGTAAATTCGACAATGGAAATGTATAAAAGTATGCCTCGAAAATGACAATAAAGTTAGCTGCTATATATACGATGTATAAAATCACGAAACGAAATGTGTAAATGTAGGATAGGAGGGAGCAATTACATTGAAAAAGATGGAGAAAATTTTTATTCGTATATTAGTAATACAATTCATTTGTCTTTCTGTTGTGCAATTGTTATTTATACATAAGTCATCAGTGAAATATTTATCTAAAATTGTTTATTATGAAGGTGTCATGGTAAAAAACAAAGCAGAAATCTTACAGGTGAATAGGTAGTTTTCATTTTCTTCTATGAAGGATTATGCTACAATAATTGAGGATTTAATGACGTGAAGCAAATGAGAAGAAGCAGGAGAATACCTGCTTTTCGTTTTGTTTTATAAGTGAAAAAATGAGGTGTTACAATGGATAAACGAATTTCAATTGCTATAGATGGTCCAGCAGCTGCTGGAAAAAGTACGGTTGCAAAAGTTGTGGCAAAGAAACTTTCTTACGTTTATATTGATACAGGCGCAATGTACCGTACGATTACATATGCAGCCCTTGAACAAAAAGTGGACATTGAAAATGAAGAGAAGTTAATGGAAGTTGTAAAGAATGTAAATATTGAGTTTCAGCAAGGAGAAAATACACAACTTGTATTTTTAAATGGACAAGATGTTTCTGAAGTAATTCGTACACCTGAGGTGACGAATCGAGTATCTATTGTGGCGAAACATCGCCTTGTTCGTGAAGAAATGGTACGTCGTCAACAAGAGTTAGCGGAAAAAGGCGGCGTTGTAATGGATGGCCGTGATATTGGTACACATGTGTTACCAGATGCTGAAGTGAAGATCTTTATGCTTGCTTCTGTTGAAGAAAGAGCAGAAAGAAGACATTTAGAAAATATAAATAAAGGTTTCGATTCTAATTTAGAGCAGTTAAAAAAAGAAATTGCTCAGCGTGATAAATTAGATTCAGAACGCGAGGTTTCTCCTCTAAAGAAAGCTGATGATGCATTGGAATTAGATACAACTTCTTTATCAATTGAAGAAGTTGTCCAAAAAATTATGAGTATTATTTCGGGAGTGTTTGCGAAATAAAGAAAGGGGATAACCTCTTTCTTTTTTTGTTTATATAGAAATGTAAAGGATGCGTGAATTGTGAGTCTCTTTCCTTGACAAATGCTCGGATTTGTAAGAAGTTAGTAAAAGAAGGATAAAACTTTCAGAATATATTCGCTATTATATTTCAAAACATACTTTCTTCAAGATGATTTTGCTGTATACTATTTATATAGGTTTAATATATTTTCTAGTGAAATGTATGAAAACTGAGTATGTGATGATAAATTCTTAAACATGCAAATGAAAACATATGTTTTCATTTCGTATATACATAAAAAATGCTTTGTCAATTCTGTAGGGAGGTATTTCCATGGTAGAGAAAATGAATGAAGAAGTTATGGATTCAAAAGAATTACAAGTTGGTGACGTTGTTACAGGTTCTGTAACGAAAGTTGAAGAGAAACAAGTGCTTGTAAATGTTGGATACAAAACAGATGGCGTAATTCCAATTAGTGAATTAGCTAACGTTCATATTGAAAAAGCAAGCGATGTTGTAGAATTAGATCAAATACTAGAATTGAAAATTATTAAATTAGAAGAAGATGATCTTGTCTTATCTAAACGTGCTGTTGATGCAGAAAAAGCATGGGTAGAATTACAAGATAAATTTACTTCTGGTCATGTGTTTGATGTTACTGTAAAAGATATCGTGAATGGTGGATTAGTTGTGGACCTTGGTGTTCGTGGTTTTATCCCAGCTTCACTTGTAGAAGTACATTATGTAGAAGATTTTACTGACTATAAAGGCAAAACATTAGCCGTGAAAATTGTTGAATTAGACCGCGAAAAAAATCGTGTAATCCTTTCGCATAAAGCAGTAGTAGAATTAGAACTAGATTCTAAGAAAAAAGAAGCGATTTCTTCATTAAAAGAAGGGGACGTTGTTGAAGGAACAGTGCAACGATTAACGGATTTTGGTGCTTTCGTTAACGTTGGTGGTGTGGACGGTTTAGTTCATATTTCACAAATTTCACACGAACGTGTAGAGCAACCTTCTGAAGTATTAGAGCAAGGTCAAAAGGTAAAGGTAAAGGTATTATCTGTTGATGCTGATACACAACGTATTTCTTTATCAATTAAAGCAGCTCAGCCAGGACCTTGGGAGAATGTTGCTGGCGAAATAAAAGCTGGAGATATTCGTGAGGGAGTAGTAAAACGTCTTGTTACATTCGGTGCATTCGTTGAAATTTTACCTGGCGTTGAAGGTCTTGTGCATGTATCTCAAATTGCAAATCGTCACGTGAAAAATCCAAATGAAGTATTGGAAATGGGACAAGAAGTAAAAGTGAAAGTGCTTGAAGTCCATGTTGCAGAGAAACGTATTTCTTTAAGTATAAAAGAAACGCTTGAGGAAAATAATGTAATTGAGGATTACAGTCAGTATGAACCAAATGCTGATTCTGCTACTTTCCAATTAAGTGATATTATTGGTGAACAACTGAAAAAATTAAAGAAATAAAGAGGGGTACAAGTGGTAAGGGCAAAACGTAAATTAGATCATATTGAATACGCTCTTTCTACTGGTCAGTCTCGTACGCATGGATTTCATGATATTGATTTTGTGCATCAAGGATTGCCAAATTCAAGTTATGACACAATAACATGTGAAACAAAAATCGGCGAACTTTCACTAAGTTCGCCGATTTTTATCAATGCGATGACTGGTGGTGGGGGAGAGAAAACGTTACATATTAATGAGCAATTAGCATATGTAGCGAAACATCATAATCTTGCTATGGCTGTAGGGTCGCAAATGGCGGCGTTAAAAGATGAAAGTGAGGCTGCTTCTTATACGATTATCAGAAAGGTAAATCCAAATGGTATTTTCTTTGCTAATTTAGGTAGTGAGGCAACTATCGAACAAGCAGAGCGTGCCGTTGATATGATTGAAGCGAATGCATTGCAAATTCATTTAAATGTCATACAAGAGTTAACGATGCCAGAAGGAGACCGTGACTTTACTGGTGTACTTCAGCGCATTGAGAAAATTGTATTAAATAGTAAAGTTCCTGTCATTGTGAAAGAAGTTGGATTTGGAATGAGTAAGGAAACAATACAACAGCTAGCGAGCATAGGTGTAACGGCAATTGATATTGGTGGACAAGGTGGTACAAATTTTGCTGCTGTTGAAAATGAAAGAAGACAGCGAATGCTTTCTTATTTTAATAACTGGGGCATACAAACAGCAACCTCGATTATTGAAGCAACCTCTACAAATAATAACCTCTCTTTTATTGCATCTGGGGGTATACAAACAGCGCTTGACGTAGCGAAAGCAATCGCATTAGGGGCGAATACAACTGCGTTTGCTGGATACTTTTTACGTATTTTAATGCAAGATGGTATCGAGAAGTTAGTGGATGAAATTGATCTTTTACATACAGATTTGAAATTTATTATGACAGCTCTTGGTGCAAAGACGATAGAAGAGTTACAGGCTGTACCTCTTGTTGTAAAGGGCGAAACGTATCATTGGTTAACGCAGCGTGGTATTGATACGACGCATTATAGTAGAAGATAAAAAAATCAACCGTTTGGTTGATTTTTTTGTTTTTTGTTCGTTTTAGTAATATAAGGTGAGGAATGGAATTAATATTCTATCAAAATAAAATTATTCCTATATAAACACTATCTTGTGCAAGTTGCGACTGAAAAAGAGGCTGGAAAATGTAGATAGTTTGCTACTGAATTATTGGGGAGGGTTTAATTTCGCAAAGGAAAAATAGGTGGAGATAAAAATAAACCATAGAAGAATTCGGATGTTAAATGTTATTTTGATATAAGTAAAAATCATTAAAATAATTATGTAAAAGACGGTTTCGTACAATATCGAAACCGTCTTTTTGTGTTCATTAGTGCTGATTTTGTTTTCGGGCTTGCTCTGGTGTATCCAGTCCAGTTGCACCCGGATATTGTAGTGATTGGTCACGATCAGATTCAACGCGTCGTGATTCTCTTAGTTTTCGTTCTTGACGATCTTTACCCATAATGAATAGCACCTCCTTATTAAAAGTGTTGCTGTTATATGAAAAAACTATGCGCGAAGAAAGTGGATTAACTTTCATAAAAAGTTCCCATAATGGAAAACATAGGAGGTGAAATGATGGAAGGGAGTACTTTTTATTTTTTAGCTTGGATAGGGTGGATTGTTGTAACTTTTTTTATGAAAAAGGACTCTATGCGGTGGAAGATAAGCGCTTGTATATTGATTTTTATTATTTGCTCTCCGTTACATGTAACGATTGCTTCATTCACGGTATCAGTAAATGCAATTTTGCTTTGTATTGTTGCTTTTATCGGAATCGCACTATATTCTATTTGGAAAAAATTATATAGCTTACTTTCGGCACTTATTATTGCAATGTTATATACAAGTTTTCATTTGTTAGAAGTATATGATCCGATTTGGATTGTGGTGGACAGGTTGTTTTTGGTAAGTGGTGCTCTTGTGTATGCATCGGTTTTATTGCATGAGGATCGCATATTACGATTATGTTCTCTTTATATAGGAATGTTACAGGGGGAATTGTTAGTGACACTTATTTTTCGAAAACTACATTTCCCTTATGATTACGGAAGTTTAGCATTTTTTGATATCGTCGCCGTTGCTACATTTTTCATGGCAATTTTGTTTTGGATTGCAAAAGCATCAGTATACATGGAACAGTTCAAGAGGAAATCACGTAAAAGAAAGGCGAGGGTAATACATGACTGAATATACACCGGCCATTTTATGCGGAGTAATAGCGGGGACAGTAACGAGAGTGCTAATGCTCCGCACAGATACGCGTCAATATCCGACGAGGCTCCACGGGAAAATTATTCACGTTGCGATGGGGTTAATTGCAGCGGCTTTAGGAGCGATTGCGATTCCGTCAATTTTGAAAAAAGATTTTTCTGCTATTACATTTCTTACATTAGCAGCAACACAGTTTCGTGATGTGCGTAATATGGAAAGAAATACCCTTCAACAATTAGATGGATATGAGCTCGTACCGCGTGGAAATACATATATTGAAGGGATTGCATTAGTTTTTGAAAGTCGAAACTATTTGGCGATGTTAACGTCGTTTGCAACGACGTTTGCGTATATAGGATTCCATTCATGGATTGCTGGAGTAATTATGGCTATAATCGCATTTATTATCGCGAAAAAATTAATGTCTGGCAGAAGGTTACATGATCTTGTTGATATCGAGCATGTTCCACTTCGTTTTGAAGGAGCGGGGCTGTATATTGATAATATTTACATTATGAATATTGGATTACCAGCAAGGCAAGAGGAAATTATGAAATATGGAATGGGCTTTATTTTAAGGCCGAAAACAATTGATGCGATGGTGACAATCTCAAACTTAGGACAACGACAAGCTATTTTACATGATGTTTCTGTTGCTTTAGGGATTTATAGAGATTCTGGTACGCCGGCGCTTGTGCCGCTAGCAAAGCGTGATTTAGAAGATGGTAGGGTTGGGATTTTTGTCTTGCCACAAGATCAAGATGCAGAGAAAGCGATAGGTGTCATAGGGAATGTGCCGACGTTAGAAAGTGCTGTTCATATGTCATCGGAAGCCCTGAAAGGAAGGGGAGATAAAAGATGATGTTAGAAAGTGTAATTCTCGCGGTTATTACAACAACGCCGGAGAAATTTGCTGGTGGTGCCCCTTTGTTTACTTGTGAATCGACAGATGAGTTAGAATTTGTTGCAAATAATTTAGAGGCAATTTTAGATGGTATTGCGCATCGCTTACAAGAGAATGTATATATTATTGTGAAACATTAGTAACGTGTGGTATAATGTGAGGTGTTTTGATACGCTGAGAAATATTCTGGAATGCAAATCCCTTCTTGCACAAAGAAGGGTTTTTTACATAATAAACAGAAGCAAGTTGAAAGGATGAAAGTATATGCCGAAACCAGTAATAGCAATAGTAGGCCGCCCGAACGTAGGAAAATCTACTATTTTCAATAGAATTGTTGGAGAAAGAGTTTCAATCGTAGAAGATATACCAGGTATAACGCGAGACCGTATTTATAGTGCGGGAGAATGGTTAAATCATGAATTTAACATTATTGATACAGGTGGAATTGATATTGGAGACGAGCCGTTCTTGACACAAATTCGTCAACAAGCGGAAGTAGCGATTGATGAAGCAGATGTTATCATTTTTATGACGAATGGTCGCGATGGTGTAACTGCAGCAGATGAAGAAGTTGCTAAAATTTTATATCGTTCTAAAAAACCAATTGTACTTGCGGTAAATAAGGTTGATAATCCAGAAATGCGTAGTGATATTTATGATTTTTATGCATTAGGATTTGGCGAGCCATTCCCGATTTCAGGTACACACGGTTTAGGACTTGGTGATTTGTTAGATGAAGCTGCAAATCATTTTCCAAAGATTGAAGAAGAAGCGTATGATGATGAAACAATCCGTTTCTCTTTAATTGGACGTCCAAATGTAGGGAAATCATCACTTGTAAATGCACTTCTTGGTCAAGAACGTGTAATTGTAAGTAATATAGCGGGAACGACACGTGATGCTGTTGATACACCATATAGTAAAGATGGTCAAGATTATGTAATCATCGATACAGCTGGTATGCGTAAAAAAGGGAAAGTATACGAAAGCACAGAAAAGTATAGTGTACTTCGTGCACTTAGAGCGATTGAACGTTCTGACGTTGTTTTAGTCGTTTTAGACGGAGAAGAAGGAATTATTGAACAGGATAAAAAAATTGCTGGATATGCTCATGATTCAGGACGTGCTGTTATTATCGTCGTAAACAAATGGGATGCAGTGAAAAAAGATGAAAAAACAATGAAAGCATTTGAAGAAAACATCCGTGCTCATTTCCAATTTTTAGAGTACGCACCGATTGTATTCTTATCTGCGAAAACGAAAAAACGTACACAAACATTATTACCAGTTATTAATGAAGTAAATGAAAGCCATAGTATCCGTATTCAAACGAACGTGTTAAATGATGTAATTATGGATGCGGTAGCGATGAATCCAACACCAACTCATAATGGTAGCCGTCTGAAAATCTTCTATGCGACACAGGTTGCGGTAAAACCACCAACATTTGTTATATTTGTAAACGATACAGAATTAATGCACTTTTCATATGAGCGCTTCTTAAAGAATCGTTTACGTGAAGCGTTCGGTTTTGTAGGAACGCCGATTCACATTATCGCTAGAGCAAGAGACTAATGGAGAGGATGTGATTTTATGACAAAAATCACAGTAGTTGGAGCAGGTAGCTGGGGAACAGCGTTAGCGATGGTATTAGCTGACAATGGACATGATGTACGTATTTGGGGAAATCGTTCTGAACTTATGGATGAGATTAATACAAAACATGAGAATAGTCGATACCTTCCAGGAATTACATTGCCAAGCACAATCGCAGCCTACTCTTCTTTAGAAGAAGCATTAGTAGATGTAAATGTAGTACTTCTTGTAGTACCAACGAAAGCGTATAGAGAGGTATTACAAGATATGAAGAAATATGTAGCAGGTCCGACTACTTGGATTCATGCAAGTAAAGGGATTGAACCTGGTACATCAAAACGTATTTCGGAAGTGATTGAGGAAGAAATTCCAGAGGACTTGATTAAAGATGTTGTTGTACTATCTGGACCGAGTCATGCTGAAGAAGTTGGTTTACGTCAAGCGACAACTGTTACGTCTGCAGCAAAGCGTATGGAAGCGGCTGAGGAAGTACAAGATTTGTTTATGAATAGTTACTTCCGTGTATACACAAATCCAGATATCGTTGGAGTTGAGCTTGGTGGTGCGTTAAAAAATATTATCGCATTAGCTGCTGGGATAACTGATGGACTTGGATTAGGTGATAATGCGAAAGCGGCATTAATGACACGTGGTTTAACGGAGATTGCTCGTTTAGGAAGAAAAATGGGCGGAAATCCATTAACGTTTGCTGGTCTAACTGGTATGGGAGACTTAATTGTAACTTGTACAAGTGTTCATAGCCGAAATTGGCGCGCTGGAAATATGCTTGGAAAAGGACACTCTTTAGAAGAGGTGTTAGAAAGCATGGGTATGGTTGTAGAAGGTGTAAGAACAACGAAAGCTGCTCACGAATTAGCAGAGAAAATGGAAGTTGAAATGCCGATTACAGCTGCTTTATATGACGTGCTATTCAATGGGAATAATGTGAAAGATGCAGTAGGCTCATTAATGGGACGTGTTCGAAAACATGAAGTGGAAGCTATACCTGACTTACTTTAAAGAAAAGCGACAGAAGTACATTTGTACTTCTGTCGCTTTTTATTTTTATGGGTCTTTTCACCATTTTTTAAATTTTGCATAGGATGAAGAGTAACTTGAGGAGAGGGTGAAAAGAATGGATAATAACATTTTTAATAACATTGAAAAAGAAGCGAAAGTGAATAAAGAAGATATTTTTAAATTAGCATCATCTGTACAGAATGCGAATTTACGTGATGAGACTGTGCTTCGTCAATTGATTCATCAAGTGGCTCTTATGGCAGGACGTGAAGTGCCGAAAGAACAAGAGGATCAAATTGTAAAAGCGATTATTAACAATAATATGCCCGCTGATTTTGGTTCGTTAAGCAAAATGTTTAAAAAATAAGATATAAGAAACAAAGAGTTTGTAGATTGCATATGATAGCCATGAAAGTATGGGAATAGAGCTGTTTTGGGCATATTTAGTCAACCGAAGCGAGAGATACACTCGCTTCGGTTTTATTTTTATTTAGATTAGTGGAAGATGCGAAAAACCCTGTTGATTAAAGTTATATATTCGTAATTTGTAGTAAAATGTTCTTTTTGTATTTGTTTAAAGATTTTAATTTGTTAAAATAGTATAAAAATAGATTAATAAAAAGGGGTGTGTATATGTCAGAAGGGCTCATAAAAATGTGGTTTGCTTTAGGAGCAATTGGATTTATGTTTTTTGCAGTAAGTTTTATTTTACTAAGTAGATACAAAATAAAGAATAAATTTTTGAAAGGGATTACAGCGTTAGTAGCGTACACCCTTATGATTGTGTCAGGAATTGTTATTTTTCTTGTTGTATTTAGTGGACCTGTACAGCAGTAAAGGGAATGGTCTCGAAAATGCTACATACGGAGCAAGTTATATTAGTATGAAAAGGTGATTGCTAGTGAAAAAAGTCCATATTATTTTAATATTTTGTTGTATGAGCCTTTTAACAGGATGTCTGTATCCGAAAGAAAATATGAAACAAAATGCCGTTCCTTATGAAGATCAGATACAGGTTGTTCAAAAAGCTGTAGTGACATTTAAGGAGCAAAATGAGGGGATATTGCCAATTAAGACGCGGGATATGAGTACGCCTATTTATCAAAAGTATCCAATCGATTTTCAAAAGATTGCTCCGCGTTACATACAGGAAGCGCCAGGAAATGCGTATGAAAGCGGAGGAGTATACCAATACGTATTAATAGACGTTGAAACAAACCCGACAGTAAAGTTAATTGATGTTAGGATGGCTGAACAAATCCAGGAATTATCATTAAAGCTTAGGATGTATCGGGATGAACATCAATATCCGCCTTTTAAAAAGGTAATTTCAGATGGTGTATATGAATTAGATTTCAAAAAACTAGGATATAAAGATGTGCCGCAAGTGACAAGTCCGTATTCTGGTAAAGGGCTTCCTTTTGTAATCAATGAAAAGGGAGAAATTTATGTTGATTATCGAATCGACTTATATGAAGCATTGAAAAAAAACGAAGGGCAATTTAAGGAAGGGGAAGATATTCGGAATATACTTTCGAAAGATTCTCCATTTGTACCTGCGTATTCTTTACCGTATACGGTAAAGAATGGAGAACCAATTTTTTTAAAATCATAAGTCATGAACCTTTCTTTTAGTGAATAAGTTCTAGAAGAAAGGTTTTTTATGTTACACAACTTGCGATGCAAACAAAAGGTATTTTTTAATAGTCATATGAAATTGGACAAAATTATATGATATATTGTCCGAACTTCTAGAATACCATTATATTATATCAGATATTATAGGCAACGTTAGAGAAGGTATTAGTTGACTATAAATGTGGAATTATTCCCAAAAATATTGAGGGAGGGAATCACTTGGAAAAGGTAGATATTTTTAAAGATATTGCGGAACGCACAGGCGGTGATATTTATTTTGGAGTTGTAGGAGCTGTTCGAACAGGGAAATCAACATTTATTAAAAAATTTATGGAACTTGTAGTTATTCCTAATATTGAGAATGAGTCTGACCGTCAAAGGGCGCAGGATGAACTGCCTCAAAGTGCTGCTGGTCGTACAATCATGACGACGGAACCGAAGTTTGTTCCAAACCAAGCGGTTTCTATCGAAGTAGATGAAGGTCTTGAAGTGAATATTCGATTGGTAGATTGCGTTGGATATACGGTTCCAGGAGCAAAAGGCTATGAAGATGAGAATGGCCCGCGCATGATTAATACTCCTTGGTATGAAGAACCTATTCCATTCCATGAAGCTGCAGAAATCGGAACACGTAAAGTAATTCAAGAACATTCCACAATTGGTGTTGTAATTACAACAGATGGAACGATTGGTGAAATTCCAAGAAGAGATTATATAGAGGCAGAAGAACGCGTAGTAAATGAGTTAAAAGAAGTCGGAAAACCTTTCATTATGATCATTAACACTGTACAGCCGTATCATCCAGATACAGAGCAATTGCGCCAAAGTTTATCTGAAGAATATGATATCCCAGTCATTGCGATGAGTGTAGAAAGTTTAAGGGAAACAGATGTGTACAATGTGCTTCGAGAGGCTTTATTTGAGTTCCCGGTTTTAGAAGTGAACGTTAACCTTCCGAGCTGGGTGATGGTGTTAAATGAAGGGCATTGGTTGCGTCAAAGTTATCAAGAAGCTGTTCAAGAGACTGTGAAGGATATAAAACGTCTTCGTGATGTGGACCGTGTCGTTTGGCAGTTTAGTCAGTATGAATTTATTGATCGAGCGAGCTTAGCTGGCATTGATATGGGGCAAGGTGTAGCAGAGATTGATTTATATGCACCAGATGAATTATATGATCAAATTTTAAAAGAAGTAGTAGGAGTAGAAATTCGAGGGAAAGATCATTTATTAAAGCTTATGCTCGATTTATCTCATGCGAAAATAGAATACGATCAAGTGGCGGATGCCCTGCGTATGGTAAAGCAAACAGGATATGGTGTAGCAGCGCCTGCGTTAGCTGACATGAGCTTAGATGAGCCAGAAATTATTCGTCACGGTTCAAGGTTTGGTGTGAAACTAAAAGCTGTAGCTCCGTCTATTCATATGATTAAAGTAGATGTGGAGTCAACGTTTGAGCCAATTATTGGTACTGAAAAGCAAAGTGAAGAATTAGTTCGTTATTTAATGCAGGATTTTGAAGATGACCCATTATCAATTTGGAATTCTGATATATTCGGACGTTCACTTAGCTCTATTGTTCGAGAAGGCATTCAAGCGAAACTATCTTTAATGCCAGAAAATGCAAGGTATAAATTAAAAGAAACGCTAGAAAGAATTATTAATGAAGGATCTGGCGGATTAATTGCGATTATATTATAAGAAAAAATCCCTCTCATCTTAGAGGGATTTTTTTTGATTTTCGCGTATAGAATAGCAAAATAAACAGTCATTATCTAATATATTGTTGTAAATTGTCAAGTTTCATCAGATTTTCACATTTTAAGAGTAACAATTTCCTTAAAAATATTGAATTATAAAGGAGAATCGTATAATATAGGCGTTGATAATGATTTATCTACATCTTTGTAGTATAGAATTTGTAAAAATTGCCTACAAATGAAAGTAAGACTCATTTTATGATCATTATACAGTCTTATCTTTGGGAGGAGGTGAATGGCATGAACAAGACAGATTTAATCAATGCTGTTGCAGAAGCAAGTTCCCTTTCTAAAAAGGACGCAACAAAAGCAGTAGACGCTGTTTTTGATTCTATCTTAGAAGCTTTAAAACAAGGTGATAAAGTACAACTGATCGGATTCGGTAACTTCGAAGTTCGTGAGCGTGCGGCTCGTAAAGGTCGTAACCCACAAACAGGTGAGGAGATTGAAATCGCTGCAAGTAAAGTACCTGCATTCAAACCTGGTAAAGCGTTAAAAGATGCGGTTAAATAATCCTTACATATTAACAGGGAAGAAGAGTTTCCTTTTTGGGAACTCTTCTTTTTGCTTTTAAAAACATAAATATGCTAGAATGTGTTCGTATCACTTTTAGGTTTTCGGGAGGGCTAGCGGATGGCAAAAGTTAATTTAGAACAAATTGAACATGCAGTACGCCTTATTTTAGAGGCAATCGGAGATGACCCAAATCGTGAGGGAGTACTTGATACACCAAAGCGTGTGGCAAAAATGTACGCAGAAGTGTTCGCGGGTATGCATGAAGATCCGAAAGAACATTTGCATAAAGTGTTCGGAGAAGATCACGAGGAGCTTGTACTAGTAAAAGATATACCGTTTTATTCGATGTGTGAGCATCATTTAGTTCCATTCTATGGAGTTGCTCACGTTGCATATATTCCGCAAGGCGGAAAAGTGACAGGGTTAAGTAAATTAGCTCGAACTGTAGATACAATTGCACGTCGTCCACAACTGCAAGAACGTATTACATCAACAGTAGCGAACTCTATTATGGAAGTACTAGAACCGCATGGTGTAATGGTAGTAGTAGAAGCGGAACATATGTGCATGACGATGCGTGGTGTGAAAAAGCCGGGCGCGAAAACTGTAACAACAGCAGTACGTGGTGTGTTAGAAAATGATGCAGCGGCACGTAGTGAAATTTTATCTTTTATTAAAACAAAGTAAAGAAAAGTAGGAAACTGCTTTTCTTTTTTTTTTATGTAAATAAATGATATAGTTTTAGCAAGGCAGAGTGAGAATAGAAAGACTACTAAAAAGAATGGAAGATGTTATTTAGTTCGGTGGAAGTTTGGAAAGAGTAGCCAAGTTTTGGTTATAGAAAATAGAATGTATGTGTTATAATAAGTTTTATGAATTAGAAAACAAGGGTGATTTTTGTGTGTGACATCTACGGAGGGTATGCGGGTATAAGAGAGAAATTGATGGAGAAATTACGCCATCCTTATTTTATAAACTATATTGAAGAACCATTTATTGATGAAGAAAAAATAGCATTGTTATATGGTGCTTTAAAAAGTAAAAATTTACATATAGAACAAATTGAGCATTATGTAGTAACGATTATGCTTGTGCAAATTGCGCTTGATACACATGAAAGAGTATCAAATAAAGCAGGGGAAGAAGCGGTTGAATCGCATAAACGTCGCCAGTTAACAGTGCTTGCTGGTGATTACTATAGCGGGTTATATTATTACTTACTGTCTATGAATTGTGATATTGTTTTAATTCGCGCGCTTGCTGAAGGAATTAAAGAAATTAATGAACACAAAATAATGTTATATCAAAAAGCGCATGAAACGATGGATGACATAATGGAAAGTGTAGTAACGATTGAGTCTGCACTCTTGCAAAAAACATGTGATCATTTTCATTTATCGCATTGGAAGCCATTTATAACGTATGTACTAGGAAAAAACCGTCTTCAAAAAGAATATGAACTGCACGCTGATAAACAACATTCGCCTGTTTTTCAAGCAGTTCAAGGGATTATGAAGGATAAAGCGGAGGTAGAAACAGTTATTCATGGATGGATGATGGAACTCAGAAAGAAAGAAAATCAATATTTGGAAAACCACACAGATATAAGCGAAATAAACTCTGTGTTAAGAGATAAATCGAAGACATAAGCAATTTTACATTGGAAGAAGGTACGAGCATGCAACAATCAAAAGAAGAAAGAGTACATGATGTATTTGAGAAAATCTCTGATAAATACGATGTGATGAATTCTGTCATTAGTTTTCAAAGACATAAAGCGTGGCGTAAAGAGACGATGCGCATTATGGATGTAAAACCAGGTAGCAAAGCTCTTGATGTATGCTGCGGGACAGCGGACTGGACAATTGCGCTAGCTGGAGCGGTAGGTGAACAGGGCGAGGTTGTTGGTTTAGACTTCAGTGAAAATATGTTATCTGTCGGTAAGCAAAAGGTAGAGGCGTTACAATTAAAACAAGTAGAACTTTTACACGGGAATGCAATGGAACTTCCATTTGAAGATAACACATTTGATTATGTAACGATTGGATTTGGTTTACGTAACGTACCGGATTATATGCACGTATTAAAAGAAATGACGCGTGTAGTAAAACCAGGTGGAAAAGTGATTTGTTTAGAAACATCTCAACCAACAATGATTGGTTTTCGACAAGGGTATATTTTATACTTTAAATATATCATGCCGTTATTTGGAAAGTTATTTGCGAAAAGTTTTAAAGAATATTCATGGCTGCAAGAATCTGCTAGTACATTCCCAGGTATGAAAGAATTGGCTCATATGTTCGAAAAAGCTGGACTTGAACGTGTACAAGTGAAGCCGTTTACTTTTGGGGTAGCAGCGATGCACTTAGGTATGAAACCAGAATCAAAATAGAAAAAAGAAAAAAGAAAAAAGAAAAAAGAAGTTTTAGGTTAAGGTGAACAATATGAAGTTACAACTTATGTACTCTTTTTTACGATCGGATATTAATGTGATAGAAAAAGAATTAAAAAAGACAGTTGCTTCTGAACAGCCATTGGTAGAAGAGGCGGCATTACAACTTATTGAAGCTGGTGGGAAGCGAATTCGTCCTGTATTTGTGTTGCTTGCGGGAAAATTTGGAGATTATAAGTTAGATGCAATTAAACATGTAGCTGTTGCGTTAGAACTTATTCATATGGCTTCTCTTGTTCACGATGATGTTATTGATGCTGCATTTTTACGACGTGGTAGTGCAACTGTGAATGCGAAATGGGGAGATCGTATTGCAATGTATACAGGGGACTATTTGTTCGCTAAGTCTCTTGAATGTATAACAAATATCGAAATTCCAGAGGCGCATCAGGCGCTATCGCATACCATTTTAGAAGTGTGTAAAGGTGAAATTGAACAAATTAAAGATAAGTACAATTATGACCAAAATTTACGAACGTATTTAAGAAGAATAAAGCGAAAAACAGCCTTATTAATTGCTGCGAGTTGTCAACTAGGAGCAATTGCTGCTGGCGCTAATCGTGATACGGTAAATCGACTATTTTGGTATGGGTATTTTGTAGGAATGTCGTATCAAATTATTGATGATATTTTAGACTTCGTTTCCACAGAAGAGAAGCTTGGAAAACCTGCTGGTGGTGATTTGTTACAAGGGAATATTACGCTTCCTGCCCTATACGCTATGGAAGATCCCGTGCTTCGTAAGAAAATCACATCTGTACATGAAAATACAACAGCGGACGAAATGAAAGGAATTATTGAGGCTGTAAAAAATAGTGACGCTATTGATCAAGCATTTGCGTTTAGTGAACGTTATTTACATAAAGCATTAGAAATCATAAAACCACTTCCGCGTGGACAAGCGAAGTATGCATTACAAAATGTAGCAAAGTATATTGGGAAACGAAAATTTTAGTGTTTTTTCTAAAAAATAAAATAATCTCTCTATTTCAAAACTATTGCGCAATTGTGATAAGGGTGTTAATATGTGTGTGGGGATATACAATTACATACATAATTCAGAAGTGGAGAGATTTTTTATGGAAAAAACATTTCTAATGGTAAAACCAGACGGTGTACAACGTGCCTTCATTGGGGAAATCGTAGCTCGTTTTGAGAAAAAAGGCTTTCAATTAGTTGGTGCAAAATTAATGCAAGTCACTCCGGAAATTGCTGGACAACACTATGCTGAGCACACAGAGAAACCTTTCTTTGGTGAATTAGTAGACTTTATTACATCTGGACCTGTATTCGCAATGGTATGGCAAGGTGAAGGCGTAGTAGATACAGCTCGTAACATGATGGGTAAAACAAGACCACATGAAGCAGCTCCTGGAACAATTCGTGGAGATTTCGGTGTAACTGTTGCGAAAAACATTATCCATGGTTCTGATTCGTTAGAAAGTGCAGAGCGCGAGATTGCTATTTTCTTTAAGGAAGAAGAATTAGTTGACTACTCAAAATTAATGAATGAATGGATTTACTAATTATTTTGAAATAATTTGTAAACGCTTTAATCACTGTGATAATAGTAGAAAGTGCAAGGAGAATAGGGGTATTCTTCTTGCACTTTTTTTGTTTCAATTAGTTACGAAGTTAGAGCTGTTATGATATATTGATATGTAAAGTAAAAGGCCTATCGGAGAATAAGCGAATGGCTGATCAAATATATAATTTCTTTCATATTTTTAGAGTAAGGAAAGATAATATCATTGCTTAATATAGCGGGATAAATACATATACGAAAAGAGGAATAACGTATGCGATATATTACAGCTGGTGAATCTCATGGTCCACAACTTACAACGATTATAGAAGGTGTTCCGGCAGGACTGCCTTTAGTAGCGGATGATATAAATGAAGAGTTAGCTAGAAGGCAAAAGGGGCATGGGCGTGGTAGACGCATGCAAATTGAAACAGATCAAGTGCAAATTGTAAGTGGTGTTAGACATGGAGAGACATTAGGTTCTCCAATTGCACTTGTTGTTGAAAATCGTGATTTTGCACATTGGACAAAAATTATGGGCGCAGAGCCTTTAACGGAACAAGAAGAAAAAGAAATGAAAAGGAAAGTAACAAAACCAAGACCTGGGCATGCTGATTTAAATGGTGCGATTAAATATGGTCATAGAGATATGAGAAATGTACTGGAGCGTTCTTCAGCACGCGAAACGACAGTGCGTGTTGCTGCTGGTGCGGTTGCTAAAAAAGTGTTAGCAGAACTTGGTATTACAGTGGCGGGCCATGTAATTGAAATTGGCGGTGTACAGGCTCAGGAATTTACCTATAGTTCAATTGAAGAATTAAAAAGTATTACAGAAGCATCACCAGTACGTTGCTTAGATGAAGCAGCAAGTAACCAAATGATGAAAGCAATTGATGATGCGAAAGCAAATGGTGATTCAATAGGTGGAATCGTTGAAGTGATTGTGGAAGGAATGCCAATTGGGGTCGGTAGCTATGTGCATTATGATCGAAAACTGGATGCAAAATTAGCTGCTGCAATTATGAGCATTAATGCTTTTAAAGGTGTCGAGATTGGAATTGGTTTTGAAGCAGCGCATAGACCGGGAAGTGAAGTTCATGATGAAATTCTGTGGAATGAGGAACATGGATATACACGAAGAACAAATAATGCAGGTGGATTAGAAGGCGGTATGACGACTGGAATGCCAATTGTTGTGCGCGGTGTGATGAAACCGATCCCTACACTATATAAACCTCTTCAAAGTATAGATATTGATACGAAAGAGCCTTTTACAGCAAGTATTGAACGTTCAGATAGTTGTGCTGTGCCAGCAGCTAGTGTCGTTGCAGAAGCGGTTGTGGCTTGGGAATTAGCGACAGCTTTAATAGAACAATTCGGATTAGATCGTATGGACCTTATTCGTGAAAATACTGAGAAACATAATGAATATGCGAGGGGATTTTAATGGGAAACATACATATTCAAACGAAATCAAAAGAATATGATGTACATGTAGGAAAACAATCGTTGTCAAAGTTGACAACGATTGTTCAAAACATGCAGCCATCTGTGTCAAACATCATGATCATTTCAGATGAAGCTGTTGCGTCTTTACATTTACAGACAGTTGTAGACGCGTTGCAAATAAAGCAAAAAGTATTTTCATTTGTCGTACCGAGTGGCGAAAAAGAGAAGTCTTTTGAAAATTTCTATGCGGCTCATACGTCAGCTCTTGAAAATAAATTAGATAGAAATTCTTTAATTATTGCACTTGGAGGCGGGATGATTGGAGATTTAGCTGGTTTTGTTGCTGCATCGTTTATGCGTGGAATTCGCTTCGTTCAAGTTCCAACGACTTTATTAGCTCACGATAGCGCAGTGGGTGGGAAAGTAGCGATCAATCATCCGTTAGGTAAAAATATGATCGGTGCATTCCATCAACCGGAAGTAGTTGTATATCATACGCCGTTTTTACAGTCACTTCCTGAAAAAGAGTGGCGTTCAGGTTATGCAGAAGTGATAAAACATGCTCTTATTGGTGATGTAAAGCTGTATCATTGGTTAAAAGAAGAAGTGCAAACATTAGCGGATCTTCGTGATGAGAAGTTAATCCATATATTAACGAAGGCAATTCCTGTAAAGGCAAACATTGTATCGCAAGATGAAACAGAAAAAGGTGTACGTGCTCATTTGAACTTTGGACATACGTTAGGCCATGCTCTTGAAAAAGAACTAGGATATGGAAATATTACTCACGGTGACGGAGTAGCGGTTGGAATGTTATTTGCCTTGTTTTTAAGTGAGCAAGTGTACAAGGTTAATCTTTCTTATGAAGAGATGAAGCAGTGGTTCTTAAAGTACGGATATCCAAAAATGCCAAGTGATTTGAGTGTAGAGCGTCTCGTTCAATTGATGAAACAAGATAAGAAAGCGAACGCTGGAGCAATTCATATGGTGTTAATGCAGGAATATGGGGTAGTGAATGTCGTATCTATTCCAGATGAGACTGTTCATATTGCGTTAGAGGCATTTCAAAAGGATATGGTTTAAGAGCTAAGAAGTGCTTGTTTAAAGGTATCCTCGTAATAGTGACGGTTAAGATAAACGATTACAGTGAGAAATTACAACCTTATTGTAATTGAATTGAATAAAACGACTGGGGGAAGAAAAATGAGAGTGAAAGAGCAATTGTTAACTTTGAGAGCATATGTACCTGGGAAAAATATTGAAGAAGTAAAAAGGGAATATGGATTATCAAAAATTGTGAAATTAGCATCGAACGAAAATCCATTCGGTTGCTCAGCACGCGTAACAGAAGCATTAACTTCTTTAGCGAGTCAATACGCTCTTTATCCAGATGGATATGCATTTGAACTTCGGACAAAAGTAGCAGAGCAGTTAGGTGTCAAAGCAGAACAACTGTTATTTGGTAGTGGATTAGATGAAGTCATTCAAATGATTAGTCGTGCATTACTACATGAAGGAACAAATGTTGTAATGGCGAATCCAACATTCTCGCAATACCATCACCATGCTGTTATTGAAGGAGCAGAAGTTCGTGAAGTACCACTTAAAGATGGCATTCACGATTTAGATGCGATGTTACAGCAAGTAGATGATAAAACGAAGATTGTATGGATTTGTAACCCGAATAATCCGACAGGTACATATGTAGAGAAACAAAATTTACTTTCATTTTTAGAATCAGTTCCTAAGTCAGCGCTCGTTATTATGGACGAAGCATATTATGAATATGCTGGGGCAGAAGACTATCCGCAAACATTACCATTTCTTGAACAGTATGAAAATCTTATGGTTTTACGCACGTTTTCAAAAGCATATGGTTTAGCTGCTTTCCGTATCGGATATGCGGTTGGTAATGCGAATTTAATCGGGCAGCTAGAAGTAGCAAGGTTACCATTTAATACATCGACTGTAGCGCAGGCTGTAGCACTCGCTGCATTAGAAGATCAAGTATTTTTACAAGAATGTGTGAAAAAGAATGAAGAAGGATTAAATCAATATTACGCATTTTGTAAGGAATATAACGTATTCTATTATCCATCTCAAACAAATTTCATTTTCTTAAAACTCGGTATTCCTGGTAATGAGGCTTTCGAACGATTAATGAAGAAAGGATATATTGTTCGTTCTGGTGCTGCATTTGGTATACATGATGGTATTCGTATTACTGTCGGTTTGAAAGAAGAAAATGATGAAATTATAGAATTATTGAAAGAGCTTGTAAACGAGCAAGTAAAGAAAGAAGAAACATACTCTTAAGAGTTTGTGAAGGCTCCTAATATAGGAGTCTTTTTTATTTAAATGAAGGCCTGTAAAGCTTGATCCGTGCGTGTTAATAATTAATAAGGGAAGTTATTTGCACGGTAATGAAAGAAAACGGTACAATAGAAAGTAGTAATGCGGTATCGGTGTCATGTTTGAATCGTTGTCAGTGAAAGTACAAGATGAAGTATGCTCATTCTAAAGGTTGCGTTCGTACACCTAGTTGCTTATGATAAAGTGAAACTTTAATCAGTGAGGGGATGCTCATCCCCTCACTGATTATTAGCCCGCACCAATCGGGGTAAATGAACAGAAAATAATATTTGTTAGAATTAAAGGAGACGTTTATGCAAAAGTTTGAACAAGCTGTTTCATATATTGAAAATGGTGAAGCGGAAAAAGGATTACAATTATTAAAAGAACAATTAAAAATTGCGAATGATGAAGAGAAGTATGATATCGCTCGCTATTATCATACACTTGGATTTACGGATGAAGCGTTAGCTATTACAGAAGACTTGCGTTTATTGTATCCGGAAGAAAGTGAATTCACTGTATTTTTAGCAGAATTATATATTGATCTAGACAAAGAAGATGAAGCGATTGAAGTGCTTCATGATATTCCAGAAAATGATGACTTATATGTTCAATCGTTATTACTTGTTGCAGATTTATTCCAAATGCAAGGTTTCGATGATGTAGCAGAACAAAAACTATTAAAGGCGAAAGAAATGATGCCTGACGAACCTGTTATTACGTTTGGATTAGCAGAGTTATATAGTAGTAAAGGTGAAGAACAAAAGGCAATCACTCATTATGAGTCGCTATTAGCAGAACATAAAGTCATGGGTGGTGTTGTCATTGCACTTCGCCTCGCAGAAACGTTAAGTGCGATTGGAAATTGGGAAGAAGCGATCTCTTACTATGAAGCAGGTTTAGAGGAACAAAAAGATATCCACTCATTATTTGGATATGCCTTCACATTATACCAAGGTGAAGAATATCAAAGAGCAATTGGTGCTTGGCAAGAACTAAAAGAATTAGATCCGGAGTATGCATCGCTGTACATGTATTTGGCGAAAAGCTATGAAAAAGAAGGAATGCTTCAAGAAAGCTATGAAACACTTCAAGAAGGAATTAAAGTAGATGAGCTTTCTGTACCATTTTATGTAGAATTAGCGAACATTGCGGCGAAATTAGGAAAAATAGCGGAAGCAGAGGAAGTGCTTCAAAAAGCGCTTGAGTTAGATCCAGGACATTTAGGTGCGATATTAAAATATGCGTATATCTTAAAAGAACAAGAAAAATATGAAGAGTTAATTGCAGTTGTAGAGCGTGCGATTGATAGCGGAGAACCAGATACACAACTACTTTGGGATCTTGCGTTTGCAAAAAAACAATTAGAAATGTATTCGGATGCATTAAAACACTATGAAAGTGCATATACTTCTTTTAAGAATCATCCAGACTTCTTGGAAGAGTACGGTTATTTCTTATTGGAAGAAGGTATGCGAAAAGAGGCGAAAGAAGTATTTACTCAGTTAATACAACTAGACCCGACACAAATTCATATTGAAGAATTGTTATATAATTTAGAGGATTTTTCATAAGTTGGAAGGAAACTGAATACCGCTTCTTGAATCTAAAAAGAAAAGAGAAAGACAGAGGAGGGACTTAATTGCTATGAATACCCCTGTTTCTGTAAACGAGAAGAAGGATTTTGTAAAATGGTTTTTGAATAATTACCAACTGAAACAGCGTGAATGTGTATGGATTTTGAATTATTTAATGAGTCATGACCAATTGATGCATAAAGTCCACTTCGTAGAGCATGCAAAATATTGTCCGCGTGGTTTAGTGATGTCCGCGAATTGTGTGAAAGACACACCATTTCACTTTTTTAAACAAAATGTTATGACAACAGATGCTGAAAAATCGTTTCATGATATTCGTTTAAATCGAGATGAAGATATTTATATTCAACTCAATTTTAAATCATCGTTTCAAAATGCCAATTATGTAGCTGTATTAGAAGAAAACCCGTATTTACCAAAGCATATTGAAGTAAATGAAAAAGATCGTTTACTTGCAGAAAGATTTTTAGAAGAAAGTGTATTTTCTTTTAGAAGAGAACGTCTTTTGAAACAAATTGATGAAGCGCTGGATAAGCAAGATAAGGAAGCGTTTCATAAGTTAACAGCTGAGTTAAAGATGTTATAGAATTCATTTGGATTCATAAAATTTTACAAATTTCAGACTTTTTAAGAAAAACTACCTTAATATAGGTAGTTTTTCTTTTTTTACCTCTTTTAGTATGGTTTAATATATATAAAGTGAAAGTTCTGTCATTTGAAAATGAAGGGAGGGAAGAAATTTGAAATGGAGTGTAAAAGATGTGGAGCAGTTTGAGCAAGCAAGAGATTATGTAGATACTGGTGTTATACCACTTTTATCAATTTCGGCAGCAAAAGAAATGAAAATGGTAGTAGAACAAGGTGAATTTATCGAATTGTTGAGTATGGAGTTGGAAAGAGAATATAAAGGAAGAGTACTTTTACTACCTGCATTTACGTATTTAGTAGAAAGTCAAAAAAATGAAAAAGGTCGTTTGCAAGAATGGACAAATCATTTGCAAAAGCAAGGTTTTAAGCATATTGCTTATGTTACAAGTGATTTTTCATGGAAAGAAGATATGCAAGAGTTACAAGGAGATTTATTTTGGTTTCCTTCATTAGCGTTAGAACAATTTAGTGATCAAGCGAAAAGAGAAGTTATTCATGCACATATAAAAAATATAATGGTGATGTTAGAAGAAAAATGGGGAAAGTAGTAATAAACAGAAAGTTCTTATTATTATGAGTAGTATGATATTGACCTGTACCTAAGCGTATTATATCATGATAGTGTCCTAGTTTTTATTTTTTATATAATTTATCACGAGGGGACAATTTCTGATAGAGGGGGGAAATTTTCGTGAGCGAGAAAGAACATCGTGTATCAAGAAGACAGTTTTTAAATTACACCCTTACAGGGGTAGGAGGCTTTATGGCAGCGGGTATTTTAATGCCGATGACGCGATTTGCGCTTGATCCGGTGTTAAGAAAAGAAGCGGGAACGGATATGGTTGCTGTTGCACAAGTAAAGGATATTACAACAGAGCCGAAACGTTTCGACTTTAAGGTGAAGCAGGTTGATGGTTGGTACAAGTCCGAAGAGCCAAAATCAGCTTGGGTTCATAAAGATGAAAGCGGAGACATTGTTGCGTTCTCTCCAGTATGTAAACATTTAGGATGTACAGTTAACTGGAATTCGGACAAAGCACATCCGAATCAATTCTTTTGTCCATGTCACGGGGGCCGTTACACAAAAGACGGGATGAACATTAAAGGCACGCCGCCCCTTGCTCCGCTTGATGTATACGAGTCCAAAGTAAAAGATGGAACGCTGTATTTAGGCAAAGCGAAGCCAAAAGGGGGTGCAAAGTAGATGCTAAATAAAATTTATGATTGGGTAGATGAAAGGTTAGATATTACACCAATATGGCGTGATATCGCTGATCATGAAGTACCTGAACATGTAAACCCGGCACATCACTTTTCTGCATTCGTTTATTGCTTTGGAGGACTTACCTTTTTCGTTACTGTAATTCAAATTTTATCAGGAATGTTTTTGACGATGTATTATGTGCCTGATATTAAAAATGCTTGGGAATCGGTTTATTATTTACAAAATGAAGTTGCATATGGGCAAATTGTTCGTGGTATGCACCACTGGGGCGCTAGTCTCGTCATTGTAATGATGTTTTTACATACACTTAGAGTTTTCTTCCAGGGTGCGTATAAAAAGCCTCGTGAGTTAAACTGGATTGTTGGTGTTCTTATTTTCTTTGTTATGTTAGGTCTTGGTTTTACCGGATATTTATTACCGTGGGATATGAAAGCATTATTTGCTACGAAAGTAGGGATTCAAATTGCAGAGCAAACGCCGCTCATTGGTCCTTATATTAAAACATTACTCGCTGGTCATTCCGAAATTGTTGGCGCTCAAACATTAACTCGCTTCTTTGCTATTCACGTCTTCTTCTTACCAGCAGCACTTCTAGGTTTAATGGCCTTCCACTTCATCATGATTCGCAAACAAGGTATTTCCGGTCCGCTATAAGAGATTGCTAAATTAAAGGGGAAAGAACTAAAGGAGGGAGATTATGCATCGAGGCAAAGGGATGAAGTTTGTAGGAGATTCTCGGGTACCAGTAGCTCGGAAACCAAATATTCCAAAAGACTATTCTGAATACCCAGGAAAAACAGAAGCGTTTTGGCCGAACTTCTTGTTAAAAGAATGGATGGTTGGTGCAGTTTTTTTAATCGGTTATTTATGTTTAACAGTGGCGCATCCGTCACCACTTGAGAGAATGGCGGATCCAACTGATGCCGGATATATACCACTTCCAGATTGGTATTTCTTATTCTTGTATCAGTTATTAAAGTATTCTTATGCTTCTGGTTCATTTACTGTAATTGGAGCGTTTATTATGCCAGGGATTGCGTTTGGCGCATTATTGTTAGCTCCATTTCTTGATCGAGGCCCAGAAAGACGCCCATTGAAGCGTCCTGTAGCAACTGGATTTATGCTTTTAGCAATTGCATCGATTATCTTTTTAACTTGGGAATCTGTAGCACACCACGACTGGGAAGCTGCAAAAAAACAAGGAGCAATTGTAAAAACAGCACCAGTTGATAAAAATGATGACGGCTATAAATTAATGCAAAAAAATACTTGTTTAACATGTCACGGTGACAATTTACAAGGCGGGGCAGCAGCACCGGCACTGCAAAATTTAACTTTAAAGCCAGAAGAAATTGCTAAAATTGCGAAAGATGGAAAAGGTTCAATGCCTAAAGGAGTATTTAAAGGTACAGATGAGGAACTGAAGAAACTTTCGGAATTCGTTGCAAAGTATAATAAAAAATAATAAAAAGCTGACTACAAAAATTTGTAGTCAGCTTTTTATTTTGATGAAAGAAAGTTTACTATATAATAGAGTAGAGTTTGAGGAAAGAATGACTTTGTTTGAAAGGTGTTGGACATACAGCTTGGTTTATTTGTATGCAATGTTAAGACAACGCTCTATATTATTATTTTTATTAGTTGTTAACATATTAGGTACAATATACGGATTTATATGGTATGGAAATCAATTAAAAGAAACCTCACCTATATTTTGGCCGTTTGTACCCGATAGCCCGATGGCGAGTCTCTTTTTTGTCTTTGTTTTAATTGCTTTTTTAAGAAAGAGAAATTGGGGATTAATAGAGGCGCTAGCGATTGTTACTTTAATGAAATATGGTATATGGGCTGTTGTTGTAAATGCAATTATGATCTATGTAAAAGGTCCTATTGGTCTTATGGGGTATATGTTAATGCTTTCGCATTTTGCGATGGCAGTACAAGCAGTGCTATATGCGCCGTTTTACCGTATAAAAAAATGGCATTTTGCGGTAGCGGCTATATGGACATTACATAATGATGCAATTGATTATTTATTTTGGCAAATGCCGAGATATGGAATTATGCATTTGTTTGTAGGAGAAATTGGTTATTTTACGTTCTGGCTAAGTATCGCAGTGCTTTGTGTTACATATTATTATTGCTTACGTGAGAACCGAAAACAGTTTTCTTTATGAACATTTAGGGGGAGAAAATGAAGAAGAATAAGAGTCGTACAAAAATATTGGATCGATTGATTACGATAGTTGTTTCATATAGCATAGCATTTTCTATATTTGCACTCGCAACAACGGTGGTGGTGTACGGAAAATGGCTATATTATTTTGAAATTGATTTTTTAAACATTCCAGACTTAGCGGATATGACGAAGGATGATATTAAAAGAAATTATGATGTGCTTATCACATATTTATCTCCGTTTTATGACGGAGCATTACAGTTTCCAACATTAGATATGTCCACAAATGGCCGTATTCATTTTGTAGATGTTAAAAATATTTTAGTGAAAATTCAATATGTGATGTATGCGACAATTATGATTGCAATAATAGGCGGCATTTATTTATTAAAAAAGAAAAATGAAAAGTTTTTACTACACGGATCAATTTTAACAATTATCTTTCCGATAGCGCTTATGTTACCAATCGCTATTAATTTTGAAAAGAGTTTTGTGTTGTTCCATAAGCTTTTATTTAGTAATGATTATTGGATGTTTGATATTGAAACAGATCCGATTATATTAATGTTACCAGAAGAATTCTTTATGCATGCGGCGTGTGCTATTTTATTATTTATTTTATGCGGCAGCATACTTTGTTACAGCTTGTATAGATATTTCGTAAAAAAGAAAAGGATTTCAAAGGAAAAATTCTCTGTTTAAAGAGAATTTTTTTGTTTGTAAAACGATAATATATTTTTCGGTCCAGTACTGTTCTATTCTTGTCCAAATTAACATATTTTGTACTAGTAGTTATAGGGGGGACCGTGATGAAGAGAACATTAATTGGATTAATAGCATTTCTAATTATAATGTTTCCGTTACGTATATATGCTGAAGAGTGGAGTGAACTAACAGGGTTGTTAGACGACTCATTACAATTAGTGAAGCGTAATGAAGATGAAAAAGCAGTACAAGTATTACAACATTTCTCCGAGCAGTTTGTTATAAAGGGGAATGAAAAGAAGCAAGAAGTAACGCCAGACCAGGTTAGAGTTATTTCTTTAGCTTACGACAAGGCGAAACAATCTCTCTCGGAAACAGATTTAGGTAAACAAGTTAAAATTGATAATGTGTTAGCCCTGCAGCTCGCTGTTGATGCGCAAGTGTCGAAATATCAACCGCTTTGGATGGAAAGAGAAAGAAAAGTAATGGGTGCCTTTTCTCAAATGGAAAAAGCGATGAAAAAAGAAGATACGGGACAGTTTCAACAAACGTTAAACACATTTTTACATGAATTTAATATTATTTATCCAAGCTTAATGATCGCCCTGCCAGAAAATGAAGTGCAGCTTGTAAATGCCCATTTATCTTATTTGGATGAGTTTCGTAACGTTATGTTAAATACGAAAGGGGGGCAAATGCAAGTAGGAATCATTAAGGGGGATTTGCAAAAAATATTTCACACAGTAAAAAAAGATGAAATTGCACCCTCTCTCATTTGGTTTATGACAATTACTGGAGGTCTTATTTTATTCACATTAACTTATGTTGGATGGAGAAAGTATAAAGGAGAGAGAGAAAAAAGAAAAAGTAATGTACACTCTAAGAATAGATAATGCAATAAATAAAGATACGGATTGTAAGGTTTATTCATTGACAATGATGTCAGAAGAAAATAGAATGAGAAGTACTATAATTAAAACTTCAATGGAGGTTCAGAGGTTCATGATGTTTTATTTAATTTACTTCGCGATTATAATGATCATACCGTTGTATGCACAGTCAAAAGTACGTAGTGCCTATAGCAAGTATTCACAAGTTTATTCAACTTCAGGTATGACAGGAGCGGAAGTGGCTCGAAAAATTTTAGATGAGAACGGATTATACAACGTAGCTGTAGAAGAAACACCAGGTCATTTATCAGACCATTATGATCCAACTGCCAAAACAGTTCGATTATCAACAGATAACTATTACGGTCATTCAGTTGCTGGTACAGCAGTTGCAGCACACGAAGTAGGACACGCAATTCAAGACGCAAAAGATTATAACTTTATGCGTATTCGTCATTCGTTAGTGCCAGTTGCAAACTTTGGATCGAATATTTCTTGGGTATTTATTATGATTGGTGCCTTTGCATCTATGTCTAACTTGTTGTTATTAGGTATCATTTTAATGGCAGCAGGTGTTGTGTTCCAACTTGTGACATTACCTGTTGAGTTTGATGCATCAAAGCGTGCAATGCAACAAATTGAAGCGTTAGGTATCGTATCAACAGATGAATATGGCCAAGCTCGTAAAGTATTAAATGCGGCAGCATTAACATATGTAGCGGCTGCAGCTGTAGCAGTATTTGAATTATTACGTCTCGTATTAATGTATACTGGTATGCAGCGTAGCGACGACTAAAGACTATCAATTTTGATAGTCTTTTTTGTTTTGTGGATTGAATTATATAATGTATTGCAAATAGAAATAATAGAAGGAATAGAAGTAATGCGGAAAGGCGGTGGGGGAAGTGAAATATCCAAGTCGTTTAGTAAAACAAGTGAAAGAACAAAGCGCTTCTTATCAGTTAGAAGGCTTTTTAAGTGGACAAGGTCCTGAAAATCCAAAATTTATGCTGTTAGGAGAAGCGCCTGGTGAAACAGAAATTCATAATGGGATTCCGTTTAGCGGGAGAGCGGGAAAACAATTAATGGGTTTTTTAGAACGGATTCATGTTACAAGGGAAGAAGTATATATTACGAGCGCTGTACGAAGCAGACCGTATAAGTGGCGAGAGAAAAAAGAACGAAATGGTGAGATCGTACAGAAAAAGTATAATAGAACGCCAAATCAAGGGGAAATACTTGCCCATGCCCCTTTGTTAGATTATGAATTAGAGAAAATAAACCCGAAGCTTATCGTCACCCTTGGAAATATCGGTCTTCAACGTTTAACAGGAAAAAATAAAAAAATCACAGATGTACACGGACAATTATTAAAACAGCCTATTCAAAAATTAAAGAATATGCAAAGTGCAGCGTTTACATGGTCAGAGGAAGAATATCATATTTTCCCGACCTTTCATCCTGCTTCCATTTTCTATAATCGGGGTTTATTGGAGCTTATTTATGAGGATCTAGATAAACTTAAAAAATATGTAATAAAAAACTAGAAAAGCTAGAGAGCTTTTCTAGTTGCGTTTATTTATGTAACGGATTTTTATTTTCATCTAACGTAAAACCTTCACCAACTACATCATGTACATCACTTACAGCAACAAAGGCATGAGGATCTACAGAAGTAATAATATTTTTTAATTTCACGATTTCATTTTTAGCAACAACGCAATATAATACGTTCCGTTCCACTTTGGTATACGATCCAACAGCTTTTAAAAAAGTAGCTCCGCGTTCCATATCAGATAAAATTTTGGCAGCAATTTCATCGTTTTTATCTGAGATAATCGTTGCTCCTTTTGCCGCATAGGCTCCTTCTTGCATAAAATCAATGACTTTCGCCCCAATAAAAACAGCAACTAACGTATACATGCCCTCGCGGTATGATAAATAGGTAAGAATAGAGACGATAATGACGATAGCATCAAACATAAACATCGTTTTCCCCATACTCCAGCCAACATATTTATGAGCGAGTCTTGCGATAATATCTACACCGCCAGTAGTCCCGCCATATTTAAATATTATGCCAAGACCGACACCGATAAATGCCCCGGCGAATAAAGCCGCGAGTGTCATATCATTTTGTAAGTTTAAATGTAAGTTAAGAACTTCGTAACGTTGAAAAATCCATAGAAATAAAGATACGCTGAAGGTGCCGATTAGTGTATAGATAAATGTCGTTCTTCCAAGTAACTTCCAACCAATAAAAAATATAGGGATATTTAAAATTAAGTTTGAATAAGAAGGATCAAACTTAAATAGAAAATACAATAATAGTGTAATACCGGTAAATCCACCTTCTGCAAGGTGATTTTCAATATTGATATTCACAATACCGAAAGAAAAAATAGCGGAACCGATTAAAATGAAAATGATATTTCGAATCTTCAAATTTGATGTCATATAGAAATCCTCCTAATTATGTAAATTGCATTGCTCCGCTGATACGGTAAAACATAATGATAAGTAATTTCTAGTTGTTAGTAAAAATAGAGAAGGCTGTAAAAAAAACGCAAAAGAAGTTTCCATTTACCTCGTTCCAACGGCTGGTAGGAGATAAAGCTCTGAAGAAGGACAAACCAGCCGTAGGAACCCGATTGGTTCTGGCTGATCTTTTGCAAAAAACGCAAAAGAAAGTTTCACTTTATTATAGTCTATCCAAAAAAGGGTCGCAAATAGGTGTTTGGCGGGGAATAATATTTGTCAAATCGCGATGAATTGGCTAACATGAAAGAGGAAGGATTAGAGGTGAATTGTATGGAAGCAAAAACGATGAAGGATATGCAGAAAGAAGTAGATGCATATATTGGTCAGTTTAAAGAAGGTTATTTCAGTCCACTTGCAATGATGGCTCGTTTAACGGAAGAAATGGGGGAGCTTGCAAGAGAGATAAATCATTATTATGGTGAGAAACCGAAGAAAACAACTGAAAAAGAACGTAGTCTGGAAGAAGAGCTTGGAGATGTATTATTTGTTATGATTTGTATGGCAAATAGTTTAAATATTGATTTAGAAACGGCACATAACATTGTAATGAATAAATTTAATACACGTGATAAAGATCGCTGGACACGTATTGATGAGGGAGAGAAAGAATAATGAAAGAAATTAAAGTAATTATCGCTGGACCAAGAGGACGTATGGGACATGAAGCAGTCCTTCTTATGGAAAGAACGGAACATTTTAATTTGGTAGCAGCAGTGGATTATAAGCATGGTGGAGAGAAAATTTCTGATTTACCGGGCATGCCAGCGTTACAAGCGCCAATTTACGCAGATTTACATACTTGTTTAGAGGAAGTAGAAGCAGATGTGTTGTTAGATTTAACAACGCCAGAAGTTGGGAAACAACACGTTACACTAGCAGTTGAGCGTGGACTTCGTTCTGTTATTGGTACAACTGGATTTACAGAAGAAGAACTAAAGCAATTAAGAGAGAATGCGAAAGAAAAAGCAGTAGGAACAATTATCGCTCCAAACTTTGCAATTGGTGCAGTTCTTATGATGAAATTCTCACAAATGGCAGCGAAGTATTTCCAAGATGTTGAAGTAATTGAATTGCATCATGATCAAAAGTTAGATGCACCATCTGGTACAGCAGTAAAAACAGTAGAATTAATTCGTCAAAATCGTGAATCAAAGCAGCAAGGTCATCCGAATGAAGTAGAACAACTAGAAGGTGCTCGTGGTGCAAATGTAGACGGCATTCACATTCATAGTGTACGTTTACCAGGACTTATTGCACACCAAGAAGTAATGTTTGGTGGAGATGGACAAATGTTAACGGTTCGTCATGATTCATTCAATCGTGCATCATTTATGTCGGGTGTAAAACTATCAATTGATACAGTAATGAATCTAGATCATCTTGTGTACGGTTTAGAAAATATTATCGACTAAAGGGGAGACAACGGATGAAAATTGCCTTAATCGCACATGACAAAAAGAAAGATGACATGGTTTCGTTTGCATACGCATATAAACCAATTTTTGAACAACATGAATTATTTGCAACAGGGACGACAGGACTTCGTATTATGGAGGCAACTGGTTTAGTTGTAACAAGATTTCAGTCGGGTCCTCTTGGTGGCGATCAAGAAATTGGTGCCATGATTGCAAAAAACGATATGGATATGGTGATTTTTTTCCGAGATCCACTAACTGCTCAGCCGCATGAACCAGATGTAAATGCATTGCTTCGTTTATGTGATGTATATGCGATTCCACTTGCAACGAATATGGCAAGTGCTGAAATGTTAATGCACGCATTAGAGCGAGGAGATTTAGATTACCGCAAGTTTAGAAAATGAGGGGAACAATTATGAGTGGATTACATATATTAGCGTTTGGTGCTCATGCTGATGATGTTGAAATCGGCATGGCTGGTACCATTGCTAAATATACGAAGCAAGGGTATGAAGTAGGTATTTGTGATTTAACAGAAGCTGACCTTTCTTCTAATGGAACGATAGAATTGAGAAAAGAAGAAGCAAAGGCGGCAGCTCGTATAATGGGAGTAAAAACGAGACTGAATTTAGCGATGCCAGACCGTGGTTTGTATATGAAAGAAGAGTATATACGTGAAATTGTAAAGGTGATTCGTACATATAAACCGAAACTAGTTTTCGCGCCGTATTATGAAGATCGTCATCCAGATCATGCAAATTGTGCAAAACTTGTGGAAGAAGCTATTTTTTCAGCGGGAATTCGTAAATATATGCCAGAGGTTTCGCCACATCGCGTGGAGTCTTTTTATTATTATATGATTAATGGTTTTCATAAACCGAATTTTTGTATAGATATAAGTGAGTACCTTTCTATAAAAGTGGAAGCATTAGAAGCGTATGAAAGTCAGTTTTCAACAGGGAGTGATGGTGTGAAAACACCGTTAACAGAAGGTTACGTTGAAACTGTGGTCGCTCGAGAGAAAATGTTTGGAAAAGAAGTTGGAGTCTTATATGCCGAGGGATTTATGAGTAAGAAACCGGTTTTATTACATGCTGATTTAATAGGGGGGATGTAAATGAAATTAAAAATAGGTATTACATGTTATCCTTCTGTAGGTGGTTCTGGAGTTGTTGGAACAGAATTAGGAAAGCAATTAGCGGAACGCGGGCATGAAATTCATTTTATTACATCGGGTTTACCATTCCGGTTAAATAAAGTGTATCCAAACATTTATTTTCATGAAGTGACGGTAAATCAATACTCTGTATTTCAATATCCACCATACGATTTAGCGTTAGCGAGTAAAATGGCAGAGGTTGCACAAAGAGAGAACCTAGATATTTTACATGTGCATTACGCAATACCACATGCCATTTGTGCTTATTTAGCAAAACAAATGATTGGAGAGCGTATTAAAATTGTTACAACCTTGCATGGAACAGATATTACTGTGTTAGGTTCCGACCCTTCGTTAAATAATTTAATTCGTTTTGGTATTGAGCAATCTGATGTTGTGACGGCTGTCTCGCATTCATTGATTAACGAAACGCATGAGCTTGTAAAACCAAATAAAAACATTCAAACGGTATATAACTTTATAGACGAGCGTGTATATTTCAAGCGTGATATGTCTCAATTAAAGAAAGAATACGGTATAAGTGAGAGTGAAAAGATACTGATTCACATTTCAAATTTCCGTAAAGTGAAACGTGTGCAAGATGTTGTTCAGGCATTTGCTAAAATTGTTACAGAAGTAGATGCGAAGTTGCTTCTTGTTGGAGATGGACCAGAATTTTGCACGATTTTACAGATAGTAAAAAATTTACATATTGAAGATCGCGTCTTATTCTTAGGGAAGCAAGATAATGTTGCAGAGCTACTTGCGATGAGTGATTTAATGTTGCTTCTTTCAGAGAAGGAGAGTTTTGGTCTTGTTTTATTAGAAGCGATGGCGTGTGGTGTACCTTGTATCGGAACAAGGGTTGGAGGTATTCCAGAAGTCATTCAACATGGTGAAACAGGATATTTATGTGAAGTTGGCGATCCAACAGGAGTGGCAAATCAAGCCATTCAGCTATTAAAGAATGAAGAACTTCACCGTAATTTGGGAGAGCGAGCAAGAGAAAGTGTTTACGAGCAGTTCCGCTCTGAAAAAATCGTCTCACAATATGAAACGATTTACTATGATGTACTAAGGGATGACAAAAATGGAAAGATTTAAAAAAGCTAGTTCTATTATTGAGACTTTAAAGCAACAAGGACATGAGGCCTACTTTGTCGGTGGAAGCGTACGAGATCTTATTATCGATAGGCCGATTGGAGATATTGATATTGCGACATCTGCTTTACCAGAAGAAGTGATGGCTATATTTCCAAGACATGTTCCTGTTGGTCTTGAGCATGGAACTGTAATTGTGGTAGAAAATGGTGAATCTTATGAGGTAACCACTTTTCGAACAGAGAGCGAATATGAAGATTTTCGAAGACCTAGTAGTGTTCAATTTGTTCGTTCATTAGAAGAGGATTTAAAACGTCGTGATTTCACAATGAATGCAATTGCGATGACAGAAGAAGGCAAAATGGTTGATTTATTTGCTGGACAGCAAGCGATTCAAAAGAGAGAAATTGTGACGGTTGGCAATGCTGCGGATCGTTTTCAAGAAGACGCCCTGCGAATGATGCGTGGTATTCGTTTCGTAAGTACGTTAGGTTTTTCTTTAGAAATGAAAACGAAACAAGCAATAGAAACATATGGACATTTGCTAGAACATATTGCAATTGAGCGAATTACAGTGGAGTTTGAGAAACTGTTAACTGGTACATATTGCGTGAAGGGCTTGCAAGAATTAGTAGAAACGAAGCTATTTTCTCATCTGCCATATTTACAAATGTCAGAAGAGAGATTATTAAAAGCTACGCAGTATAACTGGGATTCTTTTGAAACGGACATTGAGGCATGGGCATTCTTCTTATATTGTATTGGGGAAGAGCATCCATCTGTCTTTTTACGTCAATGGAAGTTTTCGAATAAAAAAATAAAAGATATCGTCGCAGTTTTATTAACACTCCGTACGAGAAAGGAGAAGGATTGGGATACAGTCCTTCTTTATAAAACGGGAATTCATATCGCTGAAATGGCAGAAAGAGTATATGAAGCGATGATTGAAAGCTATGATAATACATCTGTGAAACGAGTACAAACGTTGTTTGAAGCATTGCCAATCAAGAATCGACAAGAAATGAATGTGACTGGGAATGATTTATTAAACTGGGCAAATAAAAAGCCAGGTCCGTGGGTTGCTGAAATGATTCAAAAGGTTGAAGAAGCAATCGTACAAGGAAACGTAGGTAATGAGAAAGAGTGTATAAGGGAGTGGCTGCAAGAATGCAATCTACTATAAGAAAGCAGTTATTGCAAGTTTTTTCAGAAGCGGATGGCGCGTTTGTATCTGGCCAAACGATTAGTGATAAACTTGGTTGTTCAAGAACCGCTGTGTGGAAACATATGGAGGACCTTCGGAATGAGGGATATGAACTTGAAGCTGTGCGTCGATTAGGTTATCGAATTGCGAGTAAGCCAGACAAAGTGACTGCTAATGAAATTCAGTTAGGGTTACAAACAAAACATATCGGTAGAACGGTATGTTTTGAAGAATCTGTTGAATCTACGCAGCATATTGCAGCAAAACTTGCTTATGAAGGTGCAGAAGAAGGAACGATTGTTGTGGCAGAAGAACAAACATCGGGCAGAGGCCGTTTAAGTAGGAAATGGCATTCACCAAAAGGAACAGGAATTTGGATGAGTATTATTTTACGTCCATCAATCCCGGTTCATCATGCACCACAACTTACTTTATTAGCGGCTGTTAGTGTTGCACAAGCAATTGAAAAATGCACGGGTGTAAACGTAGGAATAAAATGGCCAAATGATATTTTAATTCAAGGTAAAAAGGCTGTAGGTATATTAACAGAAATGCAAGCGGACCCTGATAAAATTAATGCTGTCATTATGGGTATTGGTATTAATGCGAATCAAAAGCAAGAACATTTTGATGAGGAAATTCAGCATATTGCTACTTCTTTAGCGATTGAATCCGGTGAGCCAATTGTTCGTGCAGAGCTGATGCAACAAATCTTTTTACAACTAGAAAAATTATATGAAGAGTATTTACAAAATGGTTTCTCTGTCATTAAAATTCTTTGGGAAAGTTACGCTGTGAGCATCGGGAAAGAAATTATCGCTCGAACGATGAGAGAGACAATTACAGGGGTAGCAAAAGGAATTACAGAGGATGGTGTATTGCTTCTGGAGGATCATGAAGGGAAAGTACATCACATTCATTCTGCGGATATCGAAATTAAGTAAAAGAAGTTCCTTTTTGGAACTTCTTTTTATTTGACTATCACTTTGCCTTCCATTCCTTTAAGAAGGTGGTACCGGCATATTAATTCATATGTACCAGTATTTTTAGGTTTCACGGTAATGTTTTTTTCTTTTTCTGACTCGACTACGACATCAATGCCGAGTTTTTTTACTGTAAAGGTGTGTTCATTCTTACCTTTGTTTTTTAATAACAATGTTGTTGACTCTTCAATTGGAATGGTGATGACGTTTGGATGAAAGTAATCATCATTCAGTTCGACCTCAATTACTTTCGTTGAATCGATAGGTTGTGTTAAGACGTTAACTGAGGCAAATGCATGGAAGGAGCTAAAAGTTATCATCCCTCCAATCATCAGAAGCAAACCGGTGAATGGAAATAACCATTTGTTCATAAACATTCGCAATTCTCCTTTTGTAAGTACTTTTCTCAATTAACCTGCATCATTAGTTTAAGAGTTATACGAGGCATTTTAAACAAAGCTGTATCTTTCTATGATTGAGTTATTTATAAAAATTTCACATACCGTAATAGGAATAAAAAATTATTTTTTCAAAAAAATGTAGTAATTCCTTTTTGGAGTTTGCTATAATTAGTTCGAATGTGGGCAGTATCAAAGCGAACTGCACCATGATTCGAAGCAATACGAAAAATAATAACTTGGATTCTGCCTTGATCCAATAACGGACTGGGACAGAGGGATGAATAATGCCGACTAACACACAACCCTTCTGCCCTTTTATGGCCAGAGGGGTTTTTTATATGATTTCGGCCATCTCCTCTCTCCTGTATAAAGGAGGAGTAGTTTTTGAAAACAAAAACAGATTTTTTGAAGATGAAAGAGCAAGGTGAGCCGATTACGATGCTAACGGCGTATGATTATCCATCTGCTAAGTTAGCAGAAGAAGCTGAAGTTGATATGATTCTAGTTGGAGATTCCCTTGGGATGGTTGTGCTAGGCTACGATTCAACAGTACCTGTAACAGTAGAGGATATGATTCATCATACGAAAGCTGTACGCCGAGGGGCGAAAGAGACATTTATTGTAACTGATATGCCATTTATGTCGTATCATGTGTCGCCTCAAGATACGATGGTGAATGCCCGCCGCATTGTTCAAGAGAGTGGTGCTCATGCACTGAAGGTAGAAGGTGCAGGGGAAGTGGTATCAACTATTCATTACTTGACGAATGCGGGAATTCCTGTCGTGGCACACTTAGGCTTAACTCCTCAATCTGTAGGAGTACTAGGTGGGTATAAAGTACAAGGAAAAGATGCTGAAAGTGCAAAAAAATTAATAGAAGATGCGAAGAGATGTGAGGAAGCTGGTGCGATAGCGCTTGTGTTAGAATGTGTGCCAATGCAGTTAGCGGAATTAATTTCGAAGCAACTAACAATTCCGACGATTGGAATTGGAGCAGGGAAAAAAGTAGATGGGCAAGTACTTGTTTATCATGATCTTATCTCATACGGCGTAAATCGTGTTCCGAAATTTGTAAAGCAATATACGTCTGTTCAAGAGGAGATTGTGCGAGGGATTTCACAATACGTTACTGAAGTAAAGACAGGGCAATTTCCAGAAGAAAAACATTCATTCACAATGAAAGAGGAAGAATGCTTAGCGTTATACGGAGGAAAACAATAATGAAAATCGTAACTAAAGTGCAAGAGATGCAGCAAATTACAAACGAACTTCGTATAAGTGGAAAAAGTATTGGTTTTGTTCCAACGATGGGTTATTTACATGAAGGCCATGCGACTTTATTACGTAAGGCAAGAGAAGAAAATGAAATTGTGGTTTTAAGCGTGTTTGTCAATCCGCTACAGTTTGGGCCGAATGAAGATTTAGATCGATACCCTCGTGATATTGATAGAGATGAAAATGTAGCAAAAGAAAACGGTGTAGATTATTTATTTTATCCGAGCGTAGAAGAAATGTATCCAGCAGAACAAACGACAACAGTAGCAGTTGTGAAGCGTACCGATGTATTATGTGGCAAACAAAGACCTGGTCATTTCGCTGGAGTTGCGACTGTACTAATGAAACTATTTAATATTACATTGCCAACGCGTGCTTATTTTGGTATGAAAGATGCACAGCAAGTTGCTGTCATTGAAGGATTTGTCGCTGATTTTAATATTCCGGTTACGATCGTACCAGTGGATATTGTAAGGGAAGTAGATGGATTAGCGAAAAGTTCTCGTAACGTGTATTTATCACAAGAAGAGCGTGAAGAGGCTCCTCATTTATACCGCAGTCTATGTATAGCGAAAGAAAAAATTGAAGCAGGCGAACGTAATGCAGAAATCATTACAACTCTTGTGAAAGAGTATATTGAGACGTATACGAAAGGCACTGTAGATTATGCTGATTTATATGCCTATCCTTCACTACAAGTAATAGATAAAATTGAAGGACGAATCATTTTAGCAATTGCAGTTAAATTTGAGAATGTACGATTAATTGACAATATAACATTAACGGTTTAATAAGGGGGAGCATCTATGTTTCGCACAATGATGAGAGCGAAGTTACATCGCGCTACGGTAACAGAAGCAAATTTAAATTATGTAGGTAGTATTACAATTGATGAAGATTTAATGGATGCAGTAAATATTTTAGAAAATGAAAAAGTACAAATTGTAAATAACAATAATGGTGCGCGCTTAGAGACATATGTTATTAAAGGAGAACGCGGTAGCGGTGTTGTTTGTTTAAATGGTGCAGCTGCAAGGCTTGTACAGCCAGGGGATAAAGTTATTATTATTTGCTACGGTTTAGTGGCAGAAGAAAATATTCATAACCAAGAGCCGAAAATTGCAGTATTAGACGATGATAATCAAATTATCCAAATGTTAGGCACTGAAAAAGCGGGTACGATATTATAAGTAAGAAGGCTATCTCTATTACGGAGATAGCTTTTTTGTGCATCTTTTCATTAAGATGAGATAAAACGTGGTATAGTAACATTATATAATTTTGTGATTGATAGGTAAGAAATTGAGGTGTTACATATATGAGTAAACGTTATGTCGTTGTGGATTTAGAGACGACAGGGAACTCCTGGAAGGACGGGAAGGATAAAATTACCCAAATCGCAGCTGTTGTAGTGGAAGATGGAGAGATACTAGAGATTTTTTCATCTTTTATTAATCCGAAGAGAGAGATTCCGCCATTTATTACAGAATTAACAGGGATTGATGAGAGTATGGTTAAGCAAGCCCCGTTATTTCATGATGTAGCCCCGATGGTTGTTGAGCTATTGCAAGGTGCAGCTTTTGTTGCACATAACGTTCACTTTGATTGGAATTTTTTAACGGAAGAATTAAGGTGGGCTGGATATACAGAAGTACATTGTCCCAAAGTTGATACAGTGGAGTTGGCGCAAATTCTTTTGCCGACAGCTGATAGTTATAAATTACGTGATTTAGCTAAACAACATGAATTAGAGCACGATCAACCGCATCGTGCGGATAGTGATGCTCTTGCAACAGCGGAATTATTTTTACAATTTTTAAATGAAATTGAAAAGTTACCACTTGTCACCTTGCAATCGCTTTATGAATTGAGCGATGTTTTTCAAAGTGATATAGCGGATGTACTTTCTGAAAATATTTTAAAGAAAATGATGCATGGTAGAAAAGTGGCAGAGGGGTATGAAGTGTATCGAAATATTGCGCTTCGAAAACGGAATTATGCTTTAAATCTCAGTGAAACATGTTCATCTAAATTTGATGCTTTCTTGCATAAGGCAATCGATAAACTTGAATTGAATATGCCAAGGTTTGAAAAAAGAGAAAGCCAACAGATTATGATGAAGGAAATATATACAGCACTAAGAGATTCTAGGTTTTCACTAATTGAAGCAGGAACAGGAACAGGAAAGACTCTTGCATATTTACTTCCAAGTATTTATTTTGCAACGAAAAAAGAAGAACCTGTCATCATAAGTACCCAAACAGTACAACTGCAACAACAAATATTAGAAAAAGAAATTCCATTATTACAGAAAATAATGCCATTTTCATTTGAAGTAGCTCTTTTGAAAGGAAGAAAGCATTATCTTTGTCTACATAAATTTGAATATGCTTTGCAAGAGGAAGAGAAAAATTATGATATGGCGCTCACAAAGGCAAAAATTTTAGTGTGGTTATTGCAAACAGAAACTGGCGATCGTGATGAATTAAATATTCCTGAGGGCGGAAAGTTACTTTGGAACCGTATTTGTAGTGATGTACATAGTCCAGGCGGGATGCAAAGCAACTGGTATAGCCGTTGTTTTTATCAACGAGCAAAGAATAAAGCATTATTTGCAGATATCGTTATTACAAATCATGCGTTATTATTTCAAGATTTTTCAAGTGAAGAACCACTATTTGCTTCATGTGAACATATTATTTTTGATGAAGCTCATCATATCGAGGAAGCGGCGAGTAGAATATTAGGTGAACAGTTCTCCTGTATGTATTTTCAATTAGTTTTATCTCGCCTTGGTACGCTAGAAACAGATGATGTACTTTCTAAAGTATATAAAATGATGAAAAAATCAGAGCAAGCCTCTCGTTCGACTTTCCGTATGGTGAGTCATAGTTTGAAGGAATTGAAATTTGATGCGGATGAGCTATTCCAAATGTTACGTGCTTTCATCTTTAAACAAACAAAGCAGGAACAAGGGATAAGCAATATGCCACTCATTTATCGATATAACACGGAAGTAGAGAAAGGTAAGTTATGGGATAGCATTACCGAGTTAACAAATCGTTTTGTATACGATGTAAGAAAATTATTGACTATACTTGAGAAGCAAGTTGATATATTGCAAAGTAAATTAGAATGGGAGATGCATGTTGTTACAGGTGAATTTATGCATTTAATTGAGTTGTTGAGAAAGATGGAAAAATCTTTACAATTACTCATTTTAGAAAAAAATTCATATGTGACATGGATGGAGACTGAAACGAAGGGAACAATTCATTCAACCGTTTTATATGCACAGCCTGTTCATATTGGTGAAAGGCTTGCGGATGAATTTTTAACACAGAAAAAGAGTGTTATTTTCACATCAGCAACGTTAACAGTAAACGATTCATTTGACTATATAAAAGAGGAGCTAGGTTTACATGATTTTGCTCCCAATACATTACAGGTTCCATCACCATTCCGTTTTGAAGAACAAATGAAATTAATGGTTTCAACAGATGTGCCTTTTATTAAGCAAGCAAGTAATGAAGAATATATTGAATCTGTGTCGGCACATATTGCAAAAATCGCGAAAGCTACAAAAGGTAGAATGCTTGTTTTATTCACTTCGTATGAAATGTTGAAAGAAGCGTATACGAATTTGAAAAATGATGAGGAATTAGAGGGGTATTTATTATTAACGCAAAGTGTAAATAATAAGAGCCGAAGTCGTCTCATTCGTAAATTTCAAGAGTTCGACAAATCGATTTTGTTAGGAACAAGTAGTTTTTGGGAAGGGATAGATATACCTGGAGATGCCCTTAGTTGTCTTGTTATTGTACGGCTTCCCTTTACGCCTCCTCATCAACCGATGATGGAAGCAAAAGGAGAGTGGTTAAAAAATCAAGGAGAGGACGTATTCGCTAAGTTAGCACTCCCGCAAGCAATCTTGCGTTTCAAACAAGGATTTGGTCGTCTGATTAGAACAAGTACAGATACCGGAACAGTATTTGTATTAGACCGTCGTTTGATAAGCGCTTCTTATGGAAAACGTTTTTTACAATCAATCCCAACTGTTCCGCTTTATGAAGGCCCTCTAGAAGAATTATTAGAACAATTAAAGGCGTGGCCAAATAAATAAAATTGGAAGAAAAATACGCCTGAAGTACATTTAAGCTACAGGCGTAAAAAATGTGGGTAGGAGGAATTTTATTTTTCTTACTTCTTGTATACAAAATGTATTGGTTTTCGACTTGAAACCTTTTTTTGCAGTACATGTCCTGCTATAATAGATGGGTGATGAAGCAGGGGTTGTAAAGAATGTACTCTTATTGTAACCGTATTGCGTTCTTCTATAATTAGAAATTTTTGTGTAACGGAGGAGTTTTTTCATGGATAAGAAAATCGAAGTCCTATCAACGACGCGTATTAAATATTCGTCTGACTTGTATAAAATTGTTGATAGTTTGAATCGTACGTTAAAAGAACAGGACCTCATGTTCGGATTAGCATTAGACGAAAAAGATAAAGAAATAGCTGTATTTACGATTTACAGAACGTAGTGATACAATGAAAAAGTGGATCTTTGCAATCGTTATCGTAATCGTTGCTAGCGGAATATATGGGGCGTATGTTTACAATAAAGCAATGGAAAAGAAAATCCCTAAAGAGGCAAAATCTATAGAAATTGCGAAAGAAAAGGCAAAGCTTACAAAAGTAAAATCTGTTGATTATTATAATGGAGAATCTTCATATACAGTCGTACAAGGTACAGATGAAGAAGGAGAAAAACTTATCGTTTGGGTGCCTGAGAAAAAAGGGGAAACTATAGTAAGGAAAAAGAGCGAAGGTATTTCTGAAAAAGATGCTTTACAAAGAACGATTGAACAAGTCGGAGATGACAGTAAAGAGTCCAAGAGTAAGCCTAAAGAAATTTTAAAAGTAAAATTAGGCGTTGAAAACAATATACCACTATGGGAAGTTACATATATTGATGATGACAATCGTTATAGTTACTACAATCTTGCATTTCAAGATGGTCAGTTTTTAAAACGATATAGCATTGAAAAATAGATGTAGGGGGAACTACAAATGAAATTAGCAAAGCGAGTAGCTGCTTTAACACCATCTGCAACTTTAGAAATTACAGCAAAGGCACAAGCATTAAAAGCAGAAGGTCATGATGTAATTGGATTAGGGGCAGGAGAACCTGACTTTAATACGCCAGAACATATTATGGATGCTGCACATAAAGCGATGTTAGAAGGACATACGAAGTATACACCAACAGGTGGATTACAAGCGTTAAAACAAGAAATTGTGAAGAAGTTTACACGTGATCAAGGAATTGCGTATGATCCATCTGAAATTATTGTATGTAACGGTGCAAAGCATGCATTATATACATTATTCCAAGTGTTACTTGATGAAGGAGATGAAGTTATCATCCCAACTCCTTATTGGGTAAGTTATCCTGAGCAAGTAAAGCTTGCTGGAGGTAAGCCAGTTTACGTAGAAGGCCTGGAAGACAATGAGTACAAAATTACAGCGAAGCAGCTGCGTGAGGCAATTACAGAGAAAACGAAAGCAGTTATTATTAATTCACCGAGCAATCCAACAGGAATGATTTATAGCAAAGAGGAATTACAACAGCTTGGAGAAATATGTTTAGAACACGATATTTTAATCGTTTCAGATGAAATTTATGAAAAATTAATTTATGGTGGAGCAGAATATACTTCGATTGCCCAGCTTTCTAATGCATTAAAAGAACAAACACTTATTATTAATGGTGTATCTAAATCTCATTCTATGACAGGATGGCGTATTGGATATGCAGCAGGAAATAAGCAGCTTATTAAAGCGATGACGAACTTAGCGAGTCATAGTACGTCAAACCCTACTTCAATCGCTCAATACGGCGCAATTGCAGCATATGCAGGCTCACAAGAACCTGTAGAAACAATGCGTCAAGCATTTGAAGAAAGATTAAACATTATTTATGATAAATTAATTCAAATCCCTGGCTTTACTTGCATAAAACCACAAGGTGCATTTTACTTATTCCCTAATGTAAAAGAAGCTGTAGCTTTATCAGGATACGAAACTGTGGATGATTGGGCAAAAGCTCTATTAGAAGAGGAAAAAGTGGCTCTTGTACCAGGTACAGGATTTGGTGCTCCAAATAACGTTCGTTTATCATATGCGACATCTCTTGAACAAGTAGAGAAAGCATTAGAACGCATTCATACGTTTATGAAAAGTAAAGTGCAAGCTTAATTGTATATTTTATTAACGCAATACAAAAAACCTTCCTACATAATAGGAAGGTTTTTTTGACGAATTGTGGCAAAAAGAAATAGCGAAAGGTGTGTTATACTAGAGAGCGAGGTGTTTGGTGATGAAAAAGAAAATGATGTTACAGTGGTTTGAGCAGGGAAGCATTGCAATTCCAAAATTACTTATGATGCATTATAAAAAATTAGGGTTAAATGAAATGGAATTTATGGTTGTACTTCATGTACACACATTTTTAGAATCGGGCAATTCGTTTCCGACTCCGTCAGAGATTTCAGAACGGATGACGATTACTGAAATGAAATGTATGGAAGTAATTCAGACATTGATTCAAAAAGGTTTTTTATCACTAGAAGGTGGACAAAAATCAGAAGCGATGATGTGTGAAAGTTATTCTTTACAACCGCTATGGGAAAAAATATTGCATTTCTTAATGAACGAATCAATAGAGGAAGAACAAAAAGAAATAAAACAACTGCAAGTAAATTTATATACAGTATTTGAAAAAGAATTTGGAAGACCACTTTCTCCGTTTGAATGTGAAACGTTGGGTATGTGGGAAGATCAAGATCAACATCATCCGAATTTAATTCAAGCGGCCCTCAGGGAAGCTGTAATGAGCGGTAAGCTTAATTTCCGATATATTGATCGTATTTTATTTGAGTGGAAAAAGAATGGTATTAAAACAGTAGATCAAGCCCAAAACCAAGGACGGAAATTTAGAGCAAATCAACAACGAACGCAGCAAACGACAAAACAAGAGACGAAATTTACTGGGAAAGTGCCTTTTTATAATTGGTTGGAGCAGTAATGTAGGAGGAAGTATATGTTAAATAAAACGCAAATTCGCTATTGTTTAGACACAATGGCGGATATGTATCCAGAAGCACATTGTGAATTAATTCATGATAATCCATTTGAATTAGTAATCGCGGTGGCGTTATCTGCACAATGTACAGATGCACTTGTAAATAAAGTGACGAAAAATTTATTTCAAAAATATAAAACACCAGAAGATTATTTAAGCGTGTCTTTAGAAGAATTACAACAAGATATACGTTCCATTGGATTGTTTAGAAATAAGGCGAAAAATATTCAAAAATTGTGCCAGATGTTGCTAGATGATTATAACGGGAAAGTTCCAGAAGACCGTGACGAGCTGACGAAATTACCAGGAGTAGGAAGAAAGACAGCGAATGTAGTTGTTTCGGTTGCATTTGGAATTCCAGCGATTGCTGTTGATACGCATGTAGAGAGAGTGAGTAAACGGTTAGCGATTTGTAGGTGGAAAGATTCGGTGTTAGAAGTAGAAAAGACATTAATGAAGAAAGTTCCGATGGATGAATGGGGCGTTACACATCATCGTATGATTTTCTTTGGGCGTTACCACTGTAAAGCACAGCGACCACAATGTGAAGAGTGCCGATTACTAGAAGTGTGTCGTGAAGGAAAGAAGCGAATGAAGGGGAAATAAAGGATGGAGCGAGTAGTTATAGAAATACCGAAAGAATTTCGGTGCTTACCATTTTTTACAGAAAGCGTAACTTCGATTACGTATCATACAGATCAGTCTTTTGAAGAAATAATACAAAATACTTACTTTATATTTGATATTGAAAGACAATATGAGCCGTGGAATGAAATTGAAAATAGTATTCCTGTACTGTTGAATGTATGGAAAAGTAAGCATGAAGACATTGCTACACTATTTCGAAACAGAAATAAGCAAGAAGTTGAAGGTCCAATGATTCTTTTTGCGGCACATTTGTTATCGATTGTATATTGGCTAAATGAGCAACCTGTTGATAGTTTGAATGAAATGGAAGCTTATACGAGTAAATTGGAAGTACAACCAGTTAATTTTATAGAGCGATATTCGTTCATTATAAAAAAAACGAATAATTATCATTCTTATATTCAGTTAGCGCAGTTGTATATTGAAATAGAAAAGCTATATGTAAAGAAAATGATAACAAAAAAGAAGTCCTTTTCTCGTTAAGAGAAAGGACTTCTTTTTTTGTATTAAGACTCTGTTGTAACAACATTTCCGTCTGCGTGTGGTGTATCTTCACCTGTATTTTGTTGTTGCTGCTCTTGTTGTTTCTTAGCTTCTTCTTCAGCTTTTTTTCTAGCTTCTTCTTCAGCTTTTTTTCTAGCTTCCTCTTCAGCTTTCTTTTGAGCTTCTTCTTGCTGTTTATGTTGTTGTTCTTGTTGTTTTTTAGCTTCTTCTTCAGCTTTTTTTAGCTTCTTCTTCAGCTTTTTTCTTGGCTTCTTCTTGTTTTAATTTATCTTCATTAGCCTTTTTCTGAGCTTCCTCATCAGCTTTTTTCTTAGCTTCTTCTTCGGCTTTCTTTTTGGCAGCTTCCTCTTCAGTTTTCTTCGCATCTGGAGTTCCGCCAGGCGCAGTGAAGGATGCTCCAACTGCTGGGCTTGTTCCAGTACCTTTTTTCGCTACCACAGAGAAGCTGTAAGTAACGCCTGGTTTAATACCACCAAGAGAAGCTGTCGTACCATTTATTGATAAACTACCACTTGAACCGTCAGTTGCTTTATAGCTTGCTGCATACGCATCAACTTCTGCTGGTCCAGACCAGTTTAGTGTAACGGTGCTAGCCCCATCGAAAGTAACATTAAGACCACTAGGTGCATCTACTTTAATTTGTTTCACTGCATCTTTCTTAGCACCTTTTACGTACAATTCACCATTTAATTCTTGTACAGAAGAAGGACGTTCGAAACGGGATTTATCTGTAGCGAATTTGCTCATCATTACTTGGAACATTTGTTGTGCAATTCTAGTATAACGATCACTAATGTAGTTTTCTGGGCCATTTTTTTCGTAACCAGTCCATACTGCCATTGTATATTGCGGTGTATATCCAGCGAACCAGCTATCTCTGTTTGCATCAGCTGGAATACCATATTTTTTAATAACGTCTTCATCAAAGTTTTGTGTTCCTGTTTTACCGGCAACATCAACACCTGAAACGTATGCTGTTGGACCAGTACCGCCAGCACCAGGTTTTACTACGTCACGAAGAACGTCAGTCACCATGTAAGCTGTGTAGTCTTGCATCGCACGTTGTTCTTTCGGTTTAAAACTTTTCTTTTTCCCATCTGGGAAGATAACTTCTTTTACGAAGTGCGGTTTATTGTAGTTCCCACCGTTACCAAAGGCTGCATATGACCCCGCTAATTGTAATGGAGAACTATCGTTACTACCAATTGCTGTTGATTCATATGTTTTGCCGTCTTTAAATGTCATACCTAAACCTTCAGCAAACGCTTGTGACTTAGGAAGACCAACCGCTTGAGCTGTCTTTAAAGCTGGGATGTTTAATGATTTTTTCAAAGCTTCACGTAGTGAAACGTCACCTTTGTAACTATTTGTTGCATTTCGTATTTTTTTACCAGTGGAATACGTATACTCTGAGTCATTTAATTGATGATATGTAGACCATTGTAAATTCTCAATTGCTGGACCGTAGTCGAAAATTGGTTTCATTGTTGAACCAACTTGGCGTTTTAAATCAGTGGCCATATTATGACCTTTGAAAGTAGACTTACTTTCTTTACGCCCAGCTCCAATTGCTCGAACTTCTCCAGATTGTGTATCCATAAATACGAATGATCCTTGGAATTGATCGTTCGGATACTTAATAAGATTGCCATCCATAATTTTATCAGCATAATCTTGCGCATCTTGATCAAGTGTTGTATGAATTGTTAAACCATCTGAACCGATATTTACATCGGGATATTCTTTTTCAACTTCTTTTACAACAGCATCTAAAAATGCTTGATACTTCATCTCTGTTACTTCTGAAGATGGTTGAAGACCCTCAGTTACAGGGATTTTCGTTGCGTTATCCATTTCAGCTTTTGTTATATAACCATGTCGATTCATTAATGACAATACGACATTACGACGATTTGTTGCTCGTTCAACATTTTCCTTTTTGGTTGGATCATAAATGTTTGGACCTTGGGGTAAACCAGCGAGCATAGCAGCTTCATGTAACTGTAAGTCTTTTAAATCTTTGTTATAATATTTTTGGGCTGCTGTTGCAATACCGTACGAACGGTTACCTAAGTTAATCTTATTTAAGTACATTTCTAAGATCTCATGTTTAGAGTATTGTTGCTCTAATTTGTAAGATAGGTACCATTCTTGTACTTTTCTCTTCGCAGTTTTGTCCATCGTTAGAAAATAGTTTTTGACTACTTGTTGTGTAATCGTACTACCACCTTGAGATCCGAACCCTCCAGTGACATTTTCCATAACTGCTTTTGTAGTTCGTTTAAAATCAATTCCATTATGATCATAGAAACGTGAATCCTCAGTTGCAAGGAATGCACTTTCAACTACCTTTGGAATTTGATCATACGTAACGTGGGTTCGTTTTTCAGCACCGTATTCATAGAAAAAGTTCCCATTCTTATCAAGAAACTTTGTTGATAAAGGATTGACAAGTTTTGATTTGTCTAATTTTGGAGCGTCCTTCACCATAACAAAGAAAGCGGAAACGCTAGCTATAAGACCAACGATACCAAGAAGTAGACAACCTATAAGGAATTTTTTAAAAAAGGAGCCTTTTTTCTTTGGTTTTTTTTCTTTATTTGTTTCTTGCTTTTGATTTTGATTTTTTACATGATTTCGTTCTGTACGAGAACGATAATTATCTGACATTATACTTTCTCCTACCTTTCATTCTCTCCCCAAAAGTCGAAAAAAGAGCCTTAGTGATGACTCTATCACGAAAAATAAACCGTGTCTAGTACACGGATATAATCAATCCGAGGGTGATAACCGCATGATAATAAAGATCCAAGCTCTTCTATTTCTTCTTTCGTAATCGATTTCCGTCCACCAGTATTTTGACGATTCCAAAATGCAATAATATGTTTTGCATCTAGTAAATAAAGTTCATCAAAAAGTGTAAATTTAATAATAACAAATGCAATTCCATCATGAACGATTACTTGCTTCATATGTTCAATTTGATGAAGGTGGAAGTTTTGAAGTGGAAAGCTGGTTTTATTTTTTGTTTCTTTCGCTTCAAAATCGATGTATTTCCCTTTGTATACACCGTTGTAATCTGTTGTAGAAGGTTGTTTAAAATACGCTTCTTTTACCACTGCAGCACTTCGAGCGGGGTAATCTACTTTTACAATTTGAAGAGGTGTAGGTTTTTTATGTACACATGCAATATTATGGGTTAAGTAATATTCATTTGTTTCATTCAATTCCTCTTCAAGGGACATACCTCTATTACTATAAGTATGTTTTTTAATTGGTGTTTTATGAGGTTGTGAAGCTTGATTGTACCGTTTTCCGTTTGGGTAACGAATGGTCATAGTGTGTCCACTCCCAACTTGCTAAGAATTACTTACAAAGGTGATTATAACAAAAAATGAAAAAAGATGTGACCTTTTTGAAGAAAGGTATGATGACTTATTTATGTTTACATGGAATGATTATGAGAAAATTAAACAATATCGTAAAAATATGGTTTGTACAGACGAAGAAAAAACAATCGTTTATAACATTAAGAGGAAAATAGAAATGGCTAATATGGACAATATTTCTCGAACACAGTCTTATCAAGAATATTATGTAAGGAACAGTGAAATTAGGTGGGCCTTTTTAGCAAGTATGGTCTCGAGAAATGCTGGATGGAATATGACTGATTTAAAAGGGAGATATTATGCTACTGTTTTACCTCAAACAGTAAAAAAACATTTGTTTCTGACTTATGAAGAAGCGAATTGGATTATTTTTTTAGATGCATTTCCTCAGCTATTGTTATACGAAGAAAGTAAGAGGAGGCAGGTACCACTATTCTATTTGTTACAATATTTTAACGTATCAATTTTTATGGAAAAAGAATGGATTTATTTTTGGGAAAAAAAAGATATAAATAGGCTCATGACAGCGCTTATTATAAATGAGCAAAATAAAATTCAAAAACCAGTTATTGAGAATACATATTTTAAAAAACATGTATTCCATACTGCACTTTTTAAATTGCAAGAAATGCTTCATATTAGTGCTGTTATTTTTCCGACTGTTGAAGGGAGGATGTATGGTTTTTCAGTTTATCAATTTGAAACGTTACAAAAGCGTATAGAACTAGGGCAGAAATTAGCGGAGTTACTGTTTCATCCGAATTATAAAAGTTTATTCCATAGGTTTGCATTGCAAACTATACACACAGGATCAAGAGCAGATTATGAATATTATGTAAGAGACGCTAGAAAATCTTGTACGCCAGCCCTTAGAGAGGTTTATCCTGTCGTTGCACATAAGGAAATAAGTATGAGAGATTGGTTTTGTAGAGATATGGAAATAAATGAGTTGTTTCTACTGGAAGAGTATAAGGGTGAAGTTGATATAACAGAATGGTATAAAAGAAAGAGGGAGCAAATCTATGTTGCTTCTATCGTAAATCGTTTTGTTAAAAGGATGGATGAGTTCGTGATATAATAAAAAAGAAGTCCCGTCTTCATAAATGAAGACGGGACTTCTTAATGTGAAGTAATCCTGCCGTGTATGCTAACAATTTAATCTCAAAACGTAATGAATATAAGAGATTAAGGATGCTTCAGAAATTAGCTTTTTGTAAAAGTGCTAAAGTTTCACTTTATCCCGCTACTTGCCGGGCAGTAAGACCCACGTCTCAAAATTCAGTGAAAGCAAAGAATTTAGGTGTGAATCAACTGCCCGTAAAAGCCCGATTGAGAAGGCTAATAATCAGTGGGGATGAACAAAACCCCGCTGATTAAAGTTTCACTTTATGTAGCAGGGAAGTTTGGACCATCTAACTTAGGGTTGCCAGTCTCGGGTTTATTTTGTTTGTTTTGTTTTTTCTTTTTGTCGTTTTTGTTCTTTGTCATTTTCATACACCTCCTTTTTGTATTGTTACCATTTCTATAAATGACATACAAAATGATTTCTTTGACGAATAACAACTAGTTTTGTCATGTGAGCAGGAGTGAGGAGTCATTCGGCGAAATTACATGACAAAGGAAAAGCAAAGAAGGGGGCGTTTTGTATATGGCGATGGTTCAGAAGGAAGATGTAATGAAAACAATGGATCAAATGTTAAGTTCTCTCGATTTGCTGGAAATGAATATAGGGATTAGAATGAATCATGCATTGAAGGATACGGGTGAAAAAATATGCAATAAGATAGAAATAACAGAAATGCATATTGAGCATATGGAAAATAAATTAGTGCATCACGAAGAAAAAGGGAATTGGGTGAAGGCATTTCAAAACGTCGTAGTGAGTGCATAATAAGGTGGGAATAAAATGAAGTATGAAGCATTGATACAATCTTCAGAAAAACTCATGCAGTATAATAATGAAGCGAATGTGAAAAAAAGAGAAATGATTGAGTACGATTTTTATAAGGATATGAAACCATTTGTAGATATGGTAGATGAGGAATTAAAAGTGTGGAAAGAATTAGCTTATAAATGGATTAAGGAAGAAAAACCGAAGTATATACATGTACAGCAAATTGATCAAGTGTACGATAATTTACAGACAAATGTGTTGCAATGTTTTGTAAATAAAGGTAAAGGTAAGCGATTCTTTGAAACACATCAAGCCATTTCGTATACTTTGCAAAATATAATTGAGCAATGTAAGTAACAAGAGGGGAAACCCTCTTGTTTTTTTTTATGCTTCTGTCATTGTTGTAGGTTTTGTTGCACCGTTTATTTCTAATTCTTTTATTAATGTTCGGTAATCTGAAATGCATATTTTCCCTTCGAGATACCAATGTCTCGCAAAGTCTAACAATTCATTTACATTCTCTGTGTAATACCCCTTTTTTTGAGAAAACGCTTGTTTTAAATCCCCTAATACCATGTTGATTCCTCCCCCATGAGAATCTTCTTCTTCATTATCATAGCATGGAAGGGTTTTCTTTTTTAATTTTTTAAAAATTTAAACTTCCGACAAAAATAGACAGATACTCCGTCACACAAATTATTTTACAAGTACATATTATATATGTAGAAACTTATGTGAAGGAGGAGAGAATGCATGTTTCAACAATCTAACGTATATCAGCAATCTTATCCATATGCACAGCAAAATATGTACCAATATAATACGGATACATATTTACGGTATAATATGTATCCTTTCGAGCCTAATTATGGAAATCAAAATTATTACCAGCCATTTGAAGTATCGTTTATGAATCAACCACAACAACAGCAGCAGCCCTATATGGAGCAACAGCAGCAACCCTATACGAATCAACAACAGCAGCCCTATATGGAGCAACAGCAACAACCCTATACGAATCAACAACAGCAGCCTTATATGGATCAACAACAGCAACCTTATATGAATTCACAATACTATATGCCACCACCATCTCCCTATGGAAATCAACAAGCGATGTTTTATCCACCAAAACAACCGTACCCGACGCAGAATAAACAAAAACAACAACAGCAACCGAGTCAATTTTCTAGTTTTGTTTCCCAATTTAAAAACTCAGATGGTAACTATGATGTAAATAAAATGATGAATACAGCTGGACAAATGATGAATGCGATGAACCAAGTGACAGGTATTGTAAAGCAAGTTGGAGGTTTTTTTGGTAAGTAATTTTGGGGGTTGTCTATAAAAAGCATTACGTATAAAGCAGAAGGCTAGACAAATTTCCTTGTAATAAATGGGTATATATAACAAACGGCTTTCTCTCTTTTCTCATATTGTAAAGTGTAGTCAGATTTTTTTAACGAGAGAGGAGAGAAAAAACTATGCATCATTGTCATCCTTGTTTTGGAGGGCATAAGCCTGTAGGACCTATTTGTACAACTGCTCCTGTCATTCATCCGACGAAACAATGCGTAACACACTCTTTTTCAACAACGGTGGTGCCACACATTTTCCCAACGCATACAACACATGTACACCATCAACAAATTAAAAACCAAAACTTCTTCCCACAAACAAACTCGAATGTAAATGTGGTAGACCCAGTTGATCCAGGATTCGGCGGTGGATGTGGACCATGTGGTCATGGGCATCATGGACATTTTGGACATCATGGACATTTTGGACATCAAATATCTCCATTTGGTCCAGGACCAAATGTATCACCATTCTTACCGAATAATGTATCACCAGTAGGTCCGAATATTGGACCAAACGTTGGTGGAATATTTAAAAAGTAAATGATATGTTAGAACTAGCGAAATGCTAGTTCTTTTTTTGTAATTGGAGTGTTGATATGAAAGTTATTGCTGTAACGGGATATAAGCCATTTGAACTTGGTATATTTAAAAATGATCATCCAGGGGTGGAATGTATAAAAAAAGCATTGCATCGAAAATTAATTACTTTTGTAGAAGAAGGTTTGGAATGGGTGATAATAAGTGGGCAGTTAGGAGTCGAATTATGGGCTGCTGAAGTTGTTTTTGAAATTCAAGTAGAATATCCAGATCTAAAATTAGCGGTATTTACTCCGTTTTTAGAACAAGAAGAAAGCTGGAAGGAAGATAACCGTGAATATTACGAATGTATTCTCTCTCAAGCAGACCATATTGATAGTATTACGAAACGGAAGTACGAAAGCCCGGAACAATTTAAATTAAAAAATCAATTTTTTATTGAAAAAAGTGATGCACTTTTAGCTGTATATGATGAAGAAAAACCAGGGAGTCCCAAATATATTGTAGAAGCAGCAAAGAAAAAAGGAGAAATAGAAAATTATCACAGTTATTTTATTCTTTTTTCTGATTTACAAGATATAATAGAAGAGGAACAGTGGAATAATGCTGAGTAATATGTAATATAGTACTCGTATATATGATTGACAAAAGGCATTGTTTCTGAAAAAATTTAGGTAATGAAAGTTTTGGCAAAAATTTGAGGTGAAGAAAATGATTTCGGATAAAATTAAATTAACGGCGAAAGATATTTTAGAAAAAGAATTTAAAACAGGCATGAGAGGCTATCAACAAGAAGAAGTAGACAAGTTTCTTGATATGATCATTAAAGACTATGAAGCTTTCCACAAGGAGTTTGATCAATTAAAGCAACAAAATGCTCGTTTAAAGCGTGAATTAGAGGAACAAAAATTAGTAGCAACGCAAGTGCCACAACAACCAGTTGTACAAACACCAGTTGCACAACCTGTATATAACAACACGAATACGGACATTTTAAAACGTCTATCTAATTTAGAAAAAGCTGTATTTGGAAGTAAGTTATACGAATAATTTCTAGTGGTAAAAAGGTTAAAGCATTTTACATAGAAAAAAACATTGCAAAATCTTTTTGTTTCCACTATACTAATGGATGTCATAACGTTTGGGTAATCGCTGCAACGCCAACGTTGTAGAGGAAAGTCCATGCTCGCACGGCCTGAGATGGCTGTAGTGTTCGTGCCTAGCCAATTCATAAGCTAGGGTATTCTGGCTGTAAGGCTGGTTTAACGGCAGGGAAAAAACCTAAGTCCTTTCGGATATGGTTTGACTACCTTTAAAGTGCCACAGTGACGAAGTCCTTGAAGAAATGATAGGAGTGGAACGAGGTAAACCCCACGAGCGAGAAACCCAAATAATGGTAGGGGAATCTTTTCCAAGGAAATGAACGATGGGAAAGGACAGGTTGTATAACCTGTAGATAGATGATTGCCACCGGAGTACGAGGCGTGGGCCGTTTGCAGTACAAAGGAACAGAACATGGCTTACAGAACGTTATGAACCAACTATGAAATAACTCAGCTCTCCTTTGTTAGAGGAGGGCTTTTTATTTGTATGAAGTTATAAATTATGAGTTAAAATGGTTAATGAGAAAATTCTTCGTAAAATGTAATAATTAATAGGACAAATTGCTATTAATTATTGTTTAACTATACATAAGAGGTGAATGCAAATGGGAAAAGTTACTTTAATTGCAACAGCGGCAATGGGTATTGAAGCGTTAGTTGCCCGAGAAGTTCGTGATCTTGGTTATGAATGCCAAGTGGAAAACAGCAAAGTAACATTTGAAGCAGATGAAAAGGCGATTTGTCGCACGAACTTATGGTTACGTACTGCGGACCGTGTGAAAATTAAAGTTGGCGAATTCAAAGCGACAACATTTGATGAGCTGTTTGAAAAGACGAAAGCATTAAACTGGGGAGATTATATTCCAGAGAATGGGGAATTCCCTGTAATTGGTAAATCGTTAAAATCTGAGTTGTTCAGTGTTTCAGATTGCCAACGTATCGTTAAAAAAGCTGTCGTTGAGAAATTAAAAACAACATATAAACGTACAACTTGGTTTGAAGAAGATGGTCCGTTATTCCGTATTGAGATCGCAATGCTCAAGGATATTGCAACATTAACAATTGATGCAAGTGGTGTTGGACTTCATAAACGTGGATACCGTATGGATCAAGGGGAAGCCCCATTAAAAGAAACATTGGCTGCGTCTTTAATTAAGTTAACAAACTGGAAGCCGGATCGTCCTTTCGTGGATCCTTTCTGTGGATCAGGTACAATTCCGATTGAAGCAGCATTAATTGGACAAAATATTGCACCAGGATTTAACCGTGGCTTCGCATCAGATGAGTGGGGCTGGGTTGGTAAACAAAACTGGCGTGAAGCTCGTCAAGAAGCTGAAGATTTAGCGAACTATAATCAACCACTACAAATCATTGGATCAGATATTGATCATCGTATGATCCGAGTTGCTCAAGATAATGCAGAAGAAGTGGGCTTAAGTGATTTAATTACATTTAAACAAATGCAAGTAAAAGATTTCACAACAAAAGAGGATTATGGCTATGTTGTAACGAATCCTCCATACGGAGAACGTTTAAGTGAAAAAGCACTCGTTGAACAATTGTACAAAGAAATGGGACAAGTATTCCGCCCATTAGATACATGGTCAGCGTATGTATTAACAAGCTACGAAGCATTTGAAAAGTGTTATGGAAAAGATGCATCGAAGAAACGTAAACTGTTTAATGGATTTATCCGTACAGATTACTACCAATACTTCGGAAAACGTCCACCGCGTAATTCATAGTATAAAACTCCTCCAGCGCGCATATACTGGCTATTATGTAATGCGTAAAGGAGGACGTGATATGGATAGTTTCCAATTATCTATGATTCAAAAAGCTATTCATCGTACGTATGATGAGATCGGGAAAGAAGTGGATAGCCAAGGTGCGATTGTAGAGGAAATACAAAAAGCACAAGAAGAATATTTGTCAGCTCTTTCACACGAAACAGCGATTGATAAACGGTATTTAAAGTCATTAATATAGAAAAAAATTTTCCTTTTTCGAAAGGAAAATTTTTTTTCGTGTATTTCTATGTATGGCAACAGGGGAAAGTGGCTGCACACATATGAGTAGCAGTTGCTATATCTTTTTATAGAAAAACTTTTTGGTTGGAGGCTAAGGATGTTTACTGAGAAGAGATTACCATTTGAAGTAGGAAAACAAGATAATTTTTATGATAAGTTGAATGAATGGATTGGAGATGTGTTTTACGATATCCTTCCGGAAAAAGGCTTTGAAGAGCGTGATGAACAAATTTTTATGGCGTTTCAATTAGAGCGTGCTTTCCAAGAAAAGAAAGTAATGTTCGCAGAAGCGGGTGTAGGAACAGGGAAAACAATTGTATATCTTCTATATGCAATTTGCTATGCGCGTTATACTGGAAAACCAGCTATTATCGCTTGTGCTGATGAAACGTTAATTGAGCAGCTTGTGAAAGAAGAAGGAGACATTGCTAAGTTATCTGAAGCATTAGGACTATCTGTTGATGTTAGACTTGCGAAATCAATGGATAATTATTTATGTTTACGTAAACTTGAAGATGTTATGAGTGGACGAGCTCCAGAAGTAATTGAAGATGTATACTACGAATTACCACAGTTTGTATTCGATCATGGTACGATGCAAAACTTTACTCACTACGGCGACAGAAAAGAATTTCCACTTTTAAATGATGAGGAATGGTCAAAAGTAAATTGGGATTACTTCCAAGATTGCTTCACTTGTGATTCTCGTCATCGTTGTGGTCAAACTCTTTCTCGTGAACATTATCGTAAAGCGGCAGATTTAATTATTTGTTCTCAAGATTTCTACATGGATCATATTTGGACGTACGATGCTCGTAAGCGTGAAGGGCAAATTCCGTTATTACCCGAAAGTAGCTGCGTTGTATTCGATGAAGGACATCTTGTAGAATATGCAGCTCAAAAAGCTTTAACATATCGTTTAAAGCAAACGATGATGGAGCAACTTTTAACAAGATTGTTGCAAAACGATATTCGTGAAGAGTTTGCACATTTAGTAGAAGAAACAATTTGGCAAACAGAGCGATTCTTTGATGTGTTACAAGAAAATAAAAAGGAAATCGCCGGTTCTGATCGTTTAGAAATTACTGTGACAGAAAAAGTAACAGCTGAAGCGAATAGACTTTATGCGAAAATTGGTGAAGTCGGTGATGCATTAGTATTTGAAAGTGAAATGCATACAGTAAACACGTATGATTTAAATATCGTTGATGAACATTTAGATGTATTAGAACATTCACTTCGTCTGTTCATGCACGAGAAAAATGTAATTACATGGGGTGAAGAAGGTGATGGAGCCTTCACGTTAGTGATTATGCCACGTGCAGTTGAAGAAGTATTACAAGAGAAAGTATTCTCGAAGAAAATCCCGTATATTTTCTCTTCTGCTACATTATCTAACAACGATTCATTTGCATTTACAGCAAATAGCCTAGGGGTAAAAGATTACTTATCATTCTCAGTTGCCTCACCGTTTGATTATGAGGAGCAAATGGCAGTAAACTTACTATCGCATACGAAAGAGAACGAATGGGAAAGAAAGTGTCAATATACACTTGAAAATATACAGAAAACAAATGGACGTACACTTGTATTATTCCGTACAACACAAGAACTTGCAGCGTTTAAAGACTATGTAAGTAAAGAACAAATGTCCGTTCCGTTCCTATATGAAGGGGATCAAGAAATTAGTCAGCTCGTTTCTCGTTTCCAAAATGAAGAAGAGACTGTACTTTGTGCTGTTCATTTATGGGAAGGTTTAGATATTCCTGGTTCATCATTATCGCATGTTATTATTTGGTCATTACCATTCCCTCCAAACGATCCTGTGTTTGAAGCGAAGCGTAAACATGTAAATGATCCATTCTGGGATGTAGATGTACCGTATATGATTTTACGTCTTCGTCAAGGGATTGGACGTTTAATTCGTACGAGCGACGATAAAGGGGCTATATCAATCTTCTTATCTGGTACAGAAGATGAGAAAGTGATAGAAGCGGTGAAAAACGTACTACCAGTAGAAGGTAAAGAATTATAAGGAGAAAGCTTGGCGCTTGCCAAGCTTTTTTTCTATTATAAAAGGAATTTAGGTTTCCATGTCGAATTAAGTTTGAGGTAGAAAAGGGAGGTTTTATACGATGACAGTAGCTACATATGAAGTAGAAAAACAATTTTTAACATATGTGAAGAAGATACAAAATTACGGTGAAGCATTAAGCTTAATGTTTTGGGACTTAAGAACAGGTGCGCCTAAAAAAGGTGTAGACCAGCGTTCAGAAGTAATTGGTATGCTTTCATCAGAAGTGTTTGTCATGTCAACTTCAGATGAGATGGGAAATTATTTAACAGAGCTTGAAGCTTTAATAAGTGAAGATAAACTTTCTGAAACGACGAAGAAAATGGTTGAAGAGTGTCGTAAAGAATATGATAGAAATAAGAAAATTCCACAAGCGGAATACGAGGCGTATGTGAAATTAGAAGCGAAAGCGGAAAGTGTGTGGGAAGAAGCTCGGGAAAAATCTGATTTCGAAATGTTCCGTCCGTATTTAGAACAAATAGTTGAATTTAAAAAGAAATTCATTACATATTGGGGTTACGAAACATATAAATATAATACATTATTAGATATGTATGAGCCAGGTATTACAGTAGAAGTGTTAGATCACGTATTTGGTCAACTTCGTGAGCGTATCGTTCCGCTCGTAAAAGAAATATCGGAGTCACAAAAGAGATTAAAGACAAGTGCTTTATCAGAACATTTTTCAAAAGAAAAACAAAAGAGCTTTACATTAGAGTTATTAAAGCAATTGAATTATGACTTTGAAGCAGGTCGTCTTGATGAAACGGTACATCCATTTGAGATTACATTAAATAGAGGGGACGTTCGTATTACAACACGCTATGATGAAAAAGATTTCCGTATGGCAGTGTTTGGAACAATTCATGAATGTGGCCATGCTGTATATGAACAAAATGTTGCAGAAAAATTCGAAGGTACACCGCTATGTAGTGGAACTTCTATGGGTATTCATGAGTCACAATCATTATTCTTTGAGAACTTTATCGGTCGTAATAAATCATTCTGGAAGAAAAATTATGATTTATTAAAAGAGTATAGCGATGGTCAATTCAATGATATATCAGTAGATGAGTTTTATGATGCAATTAACGAATCGAAGCCATCGTTCATTCGTATAGAAGCAGATGAGCTTACATATCCGCTTCACGTCATGGTTCGTTATGAACTTGAGAAAGAATTATTTGATGGTACATTACAAGTGAAGGATTTGCCAGCGGCTTGGAATGATAAGATGGAAGCATATTTAGGAATTCGTCCGGAAAGCAATGCACAAGGTGTATTGCAAGATGTTCACTGGGCTGGTGGTTCATTTGGATACTTCCCATCTTATGCGCTTGGTTATATGTATGCAGCGCAATTTAAGCAAAGAATGTTAAAAGACATTCCGAACTTTGATGCATTATTAGAAGAAGGAAACGTAACACCAATTCGTGAATGGTTAACAGAAAATATTCACCAATACGGTAAAACGAAAAAGCCACTTGAAATTTTAGAAGATGTGACAGGTGAAGGATTAAATGCAAACTACTTAGCAGATTATTTAGAAGCGAAGTATAAAGAAATCTATGAGTTATAAAAAAGAGCTGCTTAATTGCAGCTCTTTTTTTCAAGGGGGGATAGAAGAATGGATTATACATATACAGTAATGACGCAAGAAGAAGCAGAAGAAATTGCATATAACTGGCATTATGAAGGGAGGTATTCCTTTTACGATATAGGTGCAGATGAAGAAGATTTAGCTGAGTTTTTACATGATGAGAGTAGAGGAAATCATACATTTTCTGTGAAGGAAAACGGCGCTCTCATTGGTTTTTTTACTGTTTGTAAAATAAATGATGGAACGGTTGATATAGGTCTTGGAATGAGACCTGATATAACTGGAAATGGATTTGGTTTACAGTTCGTAAACGCTGGACTAGCTTTTAGTAAAGAAAAATATGGTTGCAATTATATAACACTATCAGTAGCGACATGTAATGAGAGAGCGATTAAAGTGTATAAAAGAGCAGGATTTGAAGCTGTTGGAACGTTTATACAGAAAACAAATGGTAGTTGTTTTGAGTTTTTGAAAATGAATTATATATGTAAAAATGATTAAGAAACAGAGGGGATCTTCTGTTTCTTTATTTTGATTTAGAAGTATAGGATACATATTTTTGTACTTGTTGTAATTGAGAGTTTTGAAATTTTGACAGAGGATGTGTATGATTGAACTTTAGTAGCAAATAGCAGGTTTAGCAAGGAGAGGTAGAATGATTACAATTAAAACGAAAAATGAAATAGATTTGATGCATGAATCTGGGAAATTACTTGCTTCATGTCATAGGGAAATTGCCAAAATGATGAAACCAGGTATTACGACAAAAGAAATTGATACGTTTGTTGAAACTTATTTAGAAAAGCATGGTGCAACATCTCAGCAGAAAGGTTACAACGGGTATCCATATGCGATATGTGCATCTGTAAATGCTGAAATGTGCCATGGGTTTCCCGCCGATGTTCCTTTAACTGAGGGAGATATTGTAACAATTGACATGGTAGTAAACTTAAATGGTGGTCTTTCAGATTCTGCTTGGACGTATAGAATTGGAAATGTTTCTGATGAAGCAGAAAAGTTATTGTTAGTAGCTGAGAATGCTTTATATAAAGGGATTGATCAGGCGGTAATCGGTAATCATGTAGGAGACATTGGCTATGCAATTGAAAGTTATGTAGCTACTGAAGGTTTTTCGGTTGCAAGAGACTTTACGGGGCACGGGATTGGTAAAGAGATTCATGAAGAACCAGCAATTTTTCATTTTGGGAAACAAGGACAAGGGCCTGAACTACAAGAAGGAATGGTAATTACAATTGAGCCTATTGTCAATGTAGGTATGCGATATTCGAAAGTAGATTTAAATGGATGGGCTGCAAGAACGATGGACGGGAAATTATCAGCGCAATATGAGCATACAATTGCGATTACAAAAGATGGGCCGATTATTTTAACGACACTTTGAAATAATATGTAAGAGTTTACAAAACTCGAACGAAAACAGTTCTTTTTAAAATTTTGTACGTGTTTTTTCGATAAATGCTTTTCAAAGTATAAAAAGTGCGTTATAATCCTTCTATAAAATAAATAGTTAGCTACACTCATATAATCGCGGGGATATGGCCTGCAAGTTTCTACCGAAGTACCGTAAATACTTTGACTATGAGTGAGGACGAATATATTTGCTTGTTTAGCATTCTTTTTTGCGAAACTCCAAAAGCGCGTCTCTCACTTGTAACGAGTGGTGGCGGCTTTTGGAGTTTTTTATTGCATAAGAGGGGGAACAAACATGAAAGTATTACAAGAAAAGATTTTGAACGAAGGAAAGGTTTTATCTGGTGACGTATTAAAGGTAGATGCATTTTTGAATCATCAAATTGACCCAGTACTTATGCAAGAGATTGGAAAAGAATTTGCTAAACGTTTCAAAGAAGAGAACATTACAAAAATCGTAACGATTGAATCTTCAGGCATTGCACCAGCAGTTATGGCTGCATTAGAGCTTGGTGTAAAAGTAATCTTTGCAAGAAAACGTAAATCGTTAACGTTACAAGATAATATGTACGTTGCAAACGTATATTCATTTACGAAACAAGAAACGAATGAAATTTCATTATCTCGAAATCATATCGATGAAAATGACCGTGTTTTAATTATTGATGACTTTTTAGCAAACGGTCAGGCTGCTTTAGGTTTAATGAGTTTAGTAGAGCAAGCTGGAGCAAGTATTGCAGGAATTGGTATTGTTATTGAAAAAGCATTTCAAGATGGAGGAAAGAAGCTTCGTGAACAAGGAGTTCGTGTTGAGTCACTAGCAGAAATTGCATCACTTGATAACGGCACAGTTACATTTGTACAGCAAGAAACTGCGGAGGTGAAATAAACGATGAAGCAACATCCATTTAAAATCGCATCGCTTGGTATGCAGCATATGCTGGCGATGTATGCTGGCGCAATTATCGTTCCGCTTATTGTGGGCGGCGGACTTGGTTTAAATCAAAAAGAGTTAACATATTTAGTCTCGATTGATTTATTAATGTGCGGCGTTGCGACGATTTTACAAGCATTATCAAATCGCTTTTTCGGTATTGGACTTCCCGTTGTACTTGGTTGCACATTTACAGCGGTTGGGCCGATGATTGCAATCGGGAAACAATACGGTGTGTCTTCTATTTATGGAGCGATTATTGCTGCCGGGTTATTCGTTGTTATTTTTGCGAAATTATTTGGAAAGCTTGTAAAACTGTTTCCACCTGTTGTAACAGGATCTGTCGTTACCGTAATTGGAGTTACACTTGTTCCAGCAGCGATTAATGATATGGCTGGGGGAGTAGGAAGTAAGGATTTCGGTAGTCTTGAGAATTTAGGGTTAGCATTTGGTGTATTATTATTTATCATCATTATGTATCGTTTCTTTGACGGGTTTATTCGTTCAATCTCTATTTTACTAGGTCTATTGTTCGGTACAATTGTTGCAGCGTTTATGGGGAAAGTAAGTTTGCAAGCGGTTGGAGAAGCGGATTGGTTCCACGGTATTCAGCCATTTTACTTCGGTACACCAACATTTGAATTAACGCCAATTATTACGATGATTTTAGTTGCTTGCGTAGGGATTGTAGAAGCAACAGGTGTATATTTCGCATTATCTGATATTTGCAATAAAAAGATTGGTGAAAAAGAATTAACAAAAGGCTATCGAGCAGAAGGATTAGCGATGGTGTTAGGTGGTATTTTTAACGCGTTCCCATATACAACATACTCTCAAAACGTAGGACTTGTTCAATTAACTGGAGTAAGAAATCGCGTTATTATTTATACTTGTGGTGGTATGTTAATCGTTCTTGGGTTCATTCCAAAAATCGCAGCTATTACAACTATTATCCCGAAATCAGTACTTGGCGGTGCAATGTTAGCGATGTTTGGTATGGTAATGGCATATGGTATTAAAATGTTAAGTAGCGTTGATTTTGGTAAACAAGAAAACTTATTAATAGTTGCATGTTCTGTCGGAATTGGGCTTGGGGTTACAGTTGTTCCGACATTATTCTCACAACTTCCTGAAAACATTCGTATTTTAACAGATAACGGAATTGTACTTGGAAGTGCGTCAGCAGTACTTTTAAATATCGTATTTAATATGGTGCCGCAGCGTAAAGTGAAAGTAAAAGAAGAGCCAGTGTCTATGCAAAGTGCAGTAAGAGAAGCGTAAAAAAGCAAGGTCTCATTATGAGACCTTGCTTTTCTTTTTAAGTGGCATCATTTTCCCGTACGTACCAAGACGCCAAATGTACTCAAGTGGCCCGTATTGATAACGTGACAGCCACCAGCGGCTAATAAAGATTTGTAACGTATAGAAACTAATGCAAAATAGAGGACCTACCCATAATGGAGCAAGATAATCATTTTTGAACAATAGTCCAAATACAAGTAATGTAACAATTGTATGTGAAATGTAGTTTGTTAACGCCATTCGACCAACATACTGGAACGGACGTAATAATGTTTGCCATCTTTCTTTTTGTAATAAACGCATTAACGTGACAATGTAGAAGATGAACAATGTCTTTCCGCTTATCATCGTAATACCCATAAGTGAAAATGGTGTGTATGGTTGATTGTTCATAAAGAAGTAAACCATAATAAACCACATCGGTAATGTTAAAATGAACATAATGATTTGCCATTTTTTAAGTTTTAGATCTAATTCTTTAGCACGGCGGAAAATGTCTTTTTTACCGGCATATAATCCTAGTAAAAACAATCCTAGTGTTTCAGGAAGCATAATAAGACTGTTACTTATTGCTTCAGAATAGAAAGAATGGAATCTGTCTGTAATTTGTAAGCCCCAGTTTTCTACCGGCATAATGGCTATGGAAAGGCCTAGTTCATCTACCGGCACTAATAACATGAGAAGAGAACCTACTAATGTGAACAATTGCATGAAACTTAATAGTACAATTGACCATATTAAAATAGTACGTGGCTTTCTCTTGTAAAATAAAAATAAGAAAAATCCGGTAATTGCATAAGTATGTAAAATGTCCCCGTCCCATAAAAGAACGTAGTGTAAGAAACCAAATAATAATAAAATAAGTAAGCGGCGAACAAACAAAGTTTTTGGACGATCGGTTTTCGCCTCAGCACGATTCATAAAAATATAAAAACCTAATCCGAATAAAAACGAAAAAATTGTATAAAATTTCGTTTGAATAAACATATCGTAAAATAGGCGAATATAGCTGTCTATCCCTTCGTAAATTCCTGTAATATCACGTGAGTCAACCCCGGCGATAATTGGCCAGTTAACAAGAAAAATACCTAGTACAGCTATTCCTCTAATAATATCTATGGAATGTATCCTCTCGCCTTGTGAAATATTTTGTGTCATTATTTTCCTCCTTGTTAAGTAATTCCCTTTTATTATACAAAATGTAAAGAGGAGGGTATATAGGTAATTTCCAATTTTTAAAACTGTTAAGATATGTATTATGAGATATAATAAGAGTGCACAACAAGTTTTAACCTTCTTCAAAACAGGCAGTAAAGCTCCTTTCTATAAGGGGCTTTCTTTATGAAAAGTATTGATAATGATTCTCTTTAATGATAAAATGTATTTAAAAGTGATAATCATTATCAAAAAAGGTTGGTGCATGAGTATGGTATATGCATTAGTAGCAGGTACAGTCACTGTATATGCAGTTATTGCAAAGTATGTTTTAAATGGAGTAGGAACAGCAAAATGAGTGATATGACATAAAATCCCTTTCATTTGTAAAAAGAATGAAAGGGATTTTTTATTTTTAATGAGAATATGCTGAAAATTTAGTATGATAGTAAAGTGAAACTGTAATCGATGAGGGGATGTATCTCCTGATGATTATGAGCTCGCAAATAGCGGGAAAAAGTATATACATCTTGGATAAAGGGGAACAAGGGGATGACAAACATAGTACAGACAAACGGTATGAAAAAACTTGTTTGTTTTTATGAAGAGTGGCAAAAACACGGCGATGCAGAGAATAGTGTAAAGTTGTTTGAGGTGATTCAAAAATATAAACAAGAACAGCTTATGATAGCGTTCTGCGGTCACTTCTCTGCAGGGAAATCAACGATGATGAATCATCTATATAAAGCGCAGTTGTTACCAACAAGTCCAATTCCGACAAGCGCTAACGTTGTCAAAATTGAAAAAGGAATGGATCGTGTTGTTGTAACAGTTAAATCTGGAGAACAGTACGAATATGATGGTGCATATTCAGCTGAAGAATTAAAACAAATTTGTAAAGACGGTGATGAGGTAATTGGTGTTCATATTTATCGGAATGATGCGCCAATTCCTGAGGGTGTTATGTTAGTTGATACACCAGGGATTGATTCAACAGATGATGCCCATCAATTAGCGACAGAATCAACGCTGCATCTAGCAGACGTAATTTTTTATATGATGGATTATAATCACGTCCAATCGGAAGTGAATTTGCAATTTGTTAAAGAATTGAAACAACGTAATAAAACGGTTTATCTCGTTGTAAATCAAATAGATAAACATAAAGAAAATGAATTATCGTTTGAGGATTATAAAGATAGTGTAAAACAATCGTTCTCTAACTGGGATATTGAAGTAGATGGAGTGTATTATACTTCATTACGAATGATGAACCATACACATAATGAAATTGGGAGCTTAGAAACATTAATTACTTCTATTATGAAAGAAAAAGTGCAGTATGTAAGAGATGGAATGGAGCGAGAAACAGAATATTTAATGGGGGAACATTTTTCATTTATTCTTTCAGAAAATGAAAAAGCTCTTTTGAACTATGAGGAAGAGCTAGCATCGCCGCTTTCTATTTCAGAGATAGTTGAAAAGAAAGAAGAGCTAACGGAAACTAAACAACGCGAGGCTAGTAAAGAATCTCATGTGAGAAACGAATTTATAAAAGGCTTACAAGCTATATTAGATAACGCGTATTTAATGCCATTTGAAATGAGAGAATTGGCAAATGCGTATTTAGAAACGAAATTAACTAAATTTAAGGTCGGTTTGTTGTTTGCGAAAGGAAAGACGGAGCAAGAAAAACAGAGACGTTTAGATGCTTTTTATTCTGCTTTGCAAAAGACTGTTGAAACGCAACTTGATTTTCATGTGAAAGAATTTATTGTTGCCTTCTTAAAAGAAGAAGGATTGTTCACAGAGGAAATTGGGAAAGACATATATGCTTTAGAAATTGCTTTTGGACCAGAAATGTTAGCTGAAGTCATTAAACAAGGTGCAGGTTTCACAGGTGATTACTTACTTCTTTATACAGCGGATGTAGCGAATGAACTGAAGAAACGTTATTTTACAAAAGCGCAGCAAATTTTTGATAAAAGTGCAGTCGTTTTAAAGCAAAAGGTGAAGGAAGCAGTTGCACGCATTGAAGAAGAGATTGAAAAATATATGATGTTGCAAACGGCAAAAGAAACGCAATTGCAATACAGTAACAATTTAGAGACATATGAAAGTTATTTGCAAAATGTTTGGCACGAGCGTGTTGCTACACCAGAAGGCTTGCAAATAGAGGAGATATTGCAAAGTAAAATACAAATTGTTAGTGAGAAATTCACACTACAAGAGCAGGAAAGCGTAAACGATAACGTAATGGCTTGTGAGGAAGAGATGAAAGGAACAGCAGCTTTAAATATTCAGCGTATATTAGAGAAAGTGAAGAAAGCTGAAACGATATTAGAGCCATTGCCAGCGCTGAAACATGTACAGCAAGAGGTAATAGAAAAAAGGCGTCGTGTGGAAACGAAACAATTTACAGTAGCGTTATTCGGAGCTTTTAGTGCTGGGAAATCATCATTTGCCAATGCATTGCTTGGTGGGAATGTACTTCCTGTATCACCAAATCCGACGACGGCAACGATTAATCAAATTTTGCCGGTTACAGAGGAAAAACCACACGGAACAGTAATGGTTCAATTCAAATCAAAGCAAGCTCTATTAGAAGATATGAAAGCTGTTTATAAGTTGTTTCATTATGAGATTACTACGTTAGATGAAGCGTTAGCACAAATTGATAAAGTTATGAAATATCCTTCACCAACTGGGAAGCAAAAAACAACATTTAGCTTTTTAAGAGCGGTACAAAAAGGGTATGATACGGTTTCTGCTCATTTAGGGGAGCAAGTACAAGTTACATTAGAAGAGTTTTCTGATTATGTAGCGAATGAAGAAAAATCATGTTTTGTTGAGTACATGGAGCTTTATTATGATTGTGCTTTAACAAGGCAAGGAGTAGCGCTTGTAGACACACCTGGAGCGGATTCTATTAACGCCCGCCATACGGACGTTGCGTTCCAGTATATTAAAAACGCAGATGCTATTTTATTTGTAACGTATTATAATCATGTGTTCTCTCGTGCTGACCGTGAATTCTTAATCCAGCTTGGTCGTGTAAAGGATACTTTTGCACTTGATAAAATGTTCTTCTTAATTAATGCGGCCGATTTAGCAGAGTCTGAAGAAGAACTTGAAATGGTAAAAGGTTATATCGCAGACCAGCTACTGCAATACGGTATTAGAAATCCGCGTTTATTTGCAATTTCAAGTTTATGTGCACTTGAAGAGAAGCAAGGAAAGAATATTGAAAAAGAGAAGTACGGTATTTTACAAAACTCTGGGGTTGCTAAGTTCGAGGAATCATTTACATCCTTTATGATGAGAGATTTAATGCTCGTATCTGTTCATGCTTTATATGGTACATTGCAAGGCGCAGATCAGCTTTTAGTAAATATGATAAACGGTGCAAAGCAGGGGAATGAAGAGAAAGAGAAGCAAACGAAAAAATATGAAGCAGAGCGTGATCAGCTACTTCATATTATTTCATCATATAGTGTGCTTGCTGAAGAGCAGGCGATGCAAAATGAAGTGAAAGAATTGCTTTATTACGTGCAACAGCGTCTATTCCTACGCTATAACGATGTGTTTACTGAATTTATTAATCCAGCATCGCTGCGAACGGATGGGAATGTGAAAGTGCAGTTGCAACAGTGCGTTATGGAATTAGTGGCATTTATTCAGCATGATTTACTACAAGAAATGCGTGCGACATCATTACGCCTTGAGAAATGGATAGATGAAGCGATGAAGCGTGCAAAGAATGAAATTGTGGTGAACTGTAAAGTAGAAAATGAATCAATTTCTATGAGTGGAACAGTGGATTATGAATATAAAGATATTGCACATAAAGAACCGTTCCCTTCAGTTGAAATAAAAGATTTCAAAAAAGCACTGGCGCATTTTAAAAATGAAAAAAGCTTTTTTGAAAAAAATGATAAAGCTTTCATGCAAGAAGAGGCTAAAGTTGTATTAGAGCCTTTCGTATCAAACTATGTAGCTGATGAAAAAGATTTATTTGTTCATCATTATAAGCAAGAGTGGGATTTGAAATGGAACTTATTCCAAAAAGTGATGCAGCAAGATGTGATGAATTATTATGAAAGTGTATTATTTGCATTGGCTGAAACAATTGATGTATCACTATATGAACAAAGTAAAGAACAATTGCAAAAGCAGTTAGTAGAGATTGAAAAAGAAATTTATGTGATATAGTCGTTATGAGAAAAAGATTCGTTCAATTTTCTTTTGCAATACTGTATCTAAAGATTTGACAAACCCAGCAAATTCATCGGTAGAAATCATATGAGTAAGAACGAGGCGTCTGCCGTCTGGTGTTTCACCGCATAAGACGAATGAAGAAAATTCATATGTTTTGTTTTCTACTACTAATTTTGGGTAGGAATACGTGTCGCTTTTCTTCTTCTTTCCATCAATAGAGATGACGTTGCACTTTTTCTCATTGTTGTCCATGGTGAATCCCTCCTTTCTATTATTTATGGTAGACAAGGAGGGTTTAGAACAATAGAGAAAGGGGAGTTTTTTATGTGTGTAGTAATAGAGTATATTTCGAAAGAAGCTATACCGAAACCTTTATTATTGCTTGCTGATCCAAGTGAGGGGCAAATTGATACATATGTACAAAGAGGGAAAACATATGTAGCTAAGCAAGAGGAGAGAGTTGTCGGTGTATATGTTCTTTTGGAAACAAGGCCGAAGACGATGGAAATTATGAATATTGCGGTTGTAGAGCATTTGCAAGGAAAAGGGATTGGAAAGCAGCTATTAAGTCACGCCGTAGAAACTGCTAAAGGATATGGTATGTCAAAACTTGAAGTTGGTACGGGCAATTCTAGTGTTTCACAACTTGCTTTATATCAAAAATGTGGATTTCGTATTTTTTCTATTGATTTTGATTACTTTTCGAAGCATTATGAAGAAGAGATTATTGAAAATGGGATTGTATGCCGTGATATGATTCGGCTTGCAATGGAATTGAATGAGAACGTATAACTTATTTAGGGGGAAGAGAAGATGGAAGTACATAAAGCAATTACAGCACATTCTCGTAAACAAAATGAAAGTGTAAAAGCATGTTTACAATTAGATGCGCAGCGTGAAGCAGCTATTGAAGCAGCCGTATCTCTTGCGTCAAATGGGAAAGAATTTTCGGTTGATGTCATTAATGTTGTAACAAAGCAAATTAATGATCTTGCAAAAAATGGTGTTACACTAGAGCGTAAATATGTTACAGAAGAAATGGTTATGGAGTATGTAAGTCGTTTGCAAGAGAAAGAAGGTCGTTAAAGATGATAGTTACAGTCGAATGGTTACGTGAGCATATAGAAGATGAGAATGTCCGTATAATCGATTGTCGTTTTGATTTAGCGAATCCTAATTGGGGTAGAGAAAAGTATGAGGAAGAACATATTCTTCATGCATTATATTTTGATTTGAATTTAGATTTATCAAGTCCTGTAACAGAACATGGTGGTCGCCATCCATTGCCGAATATTGAGGAGTTTGCAGACAAGCTTTCACAAGCTGGTATTGATGAACATACGACAGTAATTGCATATGACAGTCAAGCGGGTGCAAATGCTTCTCGTCTCTGGTGGTTATTAAACTATGTAGGACATGAGAAAGTATATATATTAGATGGTGGATTTCCAGCTTGGAAAGAGAATGGACTACCGATAACAATGGAAATTCCTGTTGCTATACGAAAAACATTCAAAGCAAATGTACAAGATCATATGCTTGTAACGATGGAAACGGTGAGAGAGAATATTCATGCAGGTGCAGATGTTACGTTAATTGATTCTAGAGAGCCAAAACGTTATGCTGGTGTAGAGGAACTAGTTGATCCAAAAGCAGGACATATTCCGACAGCAGTAAACTATTTTTGGAAGGATGGAATTGTACAATCAGGGCAATTTAAGAATGAAGCTGGGCAACAAGAACGATTCCGAAATCTTTCGAAAGATAAGGAAACAATTGTATATTGTGGTTCTGGTGTTACAGCCTGTCCAAATATCCTTGCATTGAAATTAGCTGGATTCCAAAATGTTAAATTGTATGCAGGTAGCTGGAGTGATTGGATTTCTTATCCAGAAAATCAAATTGCAAAAGAAGAAGATTAATCACTTGCATGCAAAAATAATTTGTATTAAAATAAGGTCACAAGCAAGAAATTGCTCGAAAAACTTTGTATTTTACACATTGGAAACAATGTGATAATATAACGACAAGTAAATAATACATCCTGCGGTGTACGTAACTTATTTATGTCTAAAACCGATGTTAGTTATACGGAAGCTCAATATTTAGCGACCATCATCAAGCCTTCCTTGTGGAGGAAGATGTACGGTAACTGTGAGGGCATCCACCTGCGAGTAGCGGGTTTTTGGACATTTACGAGGAGCGGCACGTGCGGGGGTCTTATTTCAACTAACATTATATAAAATTCCTACGGTGTACGTAGCTTATGCATGTCTTAAACCAATAAGTTTAATATGGAAGTTCAATATTTAAATGTAGCTAACATGCCATCTTTTTAAGAAGGAAGTTACAAACATTTGTGAGAGCATCCACCTGTGAGAGCAGGTTTATGGACATCTAGAGAGAACGGCATATGTGGGGCTATATAAAAACCTTACGTTTTATACGTAAGGTTTTTTTGTTGCATACATATATCTATTTTATCTGGATTCACCTGTGAAGTTTCCATAATAAATATAGCACTTTCTATCTTCATCAATCTCTCTTGAATCTAAAGCGAACTCCATATGCATGCCGTCGCGCTGAATATATATAAGGTCTGAATGAAGAGATGGCAAAATTTCTTCATAGTTCCATACATCTTTCCCATCTATTATGCTTGAACTCGTTTCACTTAGTTCTCTAACCTCAAAACCGATGTGAGAGTATGTAGGATCTGAAGGGTCATTTGCAAACTCTTCTTTTTGAATATATATAACTGCTGTTCCGTCTGGATCTACTGAAGTAGCAGTAACAACATATGTCTTGTTATCCTTTATAAAATATTCACACGTCATGCGTGCGATGATTTCAGAGTTAGAAATATTTGCGTAGCTCCATAAAGCAGGATATCTTTTCGTTTCATCATTAAGTCGATATTCTAAGCGCATTTTATCCCTCTTCTTCCTTTTTCTTCTACTTTATCATGCTATCTTATATAATAGGAATAGAATTTAAAAAGGGGAGTGCGAAGGTGACAAAAACGAAATGGCTAGTAGGTGGTGTCGTAACGTCTTTAATGACTGGCACCTTATTTGGCTGCGCACAAGATCTTCCCCCAAAACCGAATGATAATAGTTGTTCAGATTGGGATTGGGATGATGAACTTGGGGTATGGCAGTGTGATGATAGTAGGTCAGGTTATCGTGGGCATTATTTTTATGGTGGGAGTTACTATCAAAATAAATCCACTTTTAAAAATTCATCGGCGTTTAAATCTTATCAATCGTCTGCGGAATTTAAAGGTGGAATTGGAAGCGGTTCAAAGGGAGGATTTGGGGGCTAACATATGTCGCAATACATAAGAGAACGAAAAGCGTTTTATTCGAAATATCCGAATTTTTGGTCGGATTTATATGAATGTGAGTATAGTTTGTTTCATGTTTTCTCTATAACAAATCAGACTATGAAACAATTGCAATTAGCAACTGAACGAATGGGGAAAATATTTTTTAAGACTGCTAAACTTTTGCGGAATTTAAGTGACGAACAGCTTCTTGAACTTGGGTATCCTCCTGCAAGCTTATCGTTTATTAGAATGAAAGGATTATATCCTGAATCTGTTATTTCACGATTTGATTTCGTTTTAACAAGTGATAACCAAATTAAAATGCTTGAGTTTAATAGTGATACACCAACTTTTATTATGGAATGCTTTCAAATGAATGGAAAAGTTTGTGGAAAACTAGGCTATGATGATCCAAACTTGGGTCAAGAACGATTACTATCTTCTGGTGTTACAAAGGCCGTAATGGAAGCGACAAAGGGAATAGATAACCCAAATGTTGTTTTTACAGCACATCATGAACATATTGAGGATTGGAATACGACTATGTATTTGAGTCAGTTATGCCATGTTGAAAATAAAGTAGTGCCAATGTCAGAACTTAGAATTACAAAAGATGCTTTAGTGGATAGGGATGGAGTACAGATTGATATTTTATATCGCCAAACATATCCGATAGAAGATTTAATTGAGGATCAAGATCCTGAAACAGGAGACTTCGTAGGTGTGGAACTGTTGCAACTTGTAAAAGCCGGAAAGCTTTTTATAATAAATCCTTTGTCAGCATTTTTACTTCAGCCAAAATCAATTCAGTGTCTTATTTGGGGGTTAGCAGAAGAAAAGGCCTTTTATACAAATGAGGAACAACAGTGGATTAAAGAATATATGTTACCTACATATTTAGAACGAGATTTATTTTTGGGAAAAGGTTCTTTCGTTCAAAAACCTTCATTTGGTAGAGAAGGAGACACAATTACCGTTCGCGATAAGGACGAAAATATTATGATTCAAAATGCACACCAAACGTATAAAGCGTCACTGCCGATATTTCAAAAGTATACAGAACTTCCAGTCGTATCTTTGGAAACAGAGAAAGGGATGGAGAAACTGTCGTATGTGTTTGGTTCGTTTTTAATTGCTGGAAAAGCGAGTAGTATCGGTATTCGCGCTGGGGAAAAAATTACGGGGAATGAATCGTACTATTTACCGGTAGGTATAAAAAAGGAGGAAAGTATATGATTAATTTTTTATTATATTTAGCAGTAACACTGGGCCTTTTATGCATTGGTCTGTTCCTCATGGAAGTGACAACGAAAGTAAAAGAATTCAAGTTAATGGCCCAAGGGAATAAGGCGGTAAGCTATGTACTTGGAGGACGATTACTTGGGTTAGCTATTATTTTATATTCGACAGCAGCTAATTCCATTTCACTTCTTGATATGGTTTCGTGGGGAGCCGTTGGGATTTTGGCTCAAATTATCGTCTTTTATTTAGCTGAGTGGCTTACACCACGCTTTAATATAAACAAAAGTCTTGAAGAAGATAATCAAGCAGTCGGTCTTTTTCTTATGTTTTTATCGCTTTCCATTGGGATTGTAATTGCTGGTTGTATAACTTATTAAAACCTTTACGTTTAGACGTAAAGGTTTTTATTTTATATACGTTAGTTCGCCATACCTTTCGAAAAAATTGTAGGCTACTGTTGACATCTATTTTAAATAAGAGTAACATTTTCTATGTAATAAAAATAAGTCTCTGTTAGGTGAGGCTCCTGTATAGAGAAATGCTACTGCCCAAAAATGTCGAGAGACGCCAATGGGTCAACAGGAATGATCGAATTAAGGTTTTTCTTAACGTAGCTGGTAATGTACCTATGCTATACAGTGCTAAAACTCGGTGAGGGAGAGGTCCGTAGATTTCTAATTGTTTAGGAATCGTTTATTTGTGTATGCCATGACCTTTACTCTTTTCGGAGTAAGGGTCTTTTTGTTACAAATCTATGAGTAACTTCATAGTATAAACTATAAAATTAAACGAGGAGGTGAGGAGCATGTCAAATTCTGACTCGGTTCCGTTACCCATATACTTCAAATCAAAAATATATGATGTAGGCAGGAAACGACTTGTTCCTCCCTCTATATTTATCATAATGTAGCGTTTATATGTATGTTTAAGCGCTAAACACTGTTACGGTAAAGTGGATAAATTGAGAAACAAAGCGTTTCTTCCTATGTTGTACAGGAGGAGACGATAATATGTTATATGCAAACAAAACTGTGGGTAACACGTCATATAAATTAAGTAAAAAATCAATGAAAGAACAAACAATGCTTCAAAAAAATAAAGATTTATTAATTGAAATCGCAACGAGAGATGTAAAATCTGTATTTGCGTATTTTAAAACAACAAGAGACGGATTATCTATGAAAGAGGCACAAAAACGCATTCAAGTATACGGCCGAAACGAATTAATTTCAAAAAGAGCGCGTATTGCGGAAGTAATGATGAAGCTAAGTGGAATGATTCCAGGTTTTTCAAAACAACATGTGCGTGATGGATTACAATGTGAGAAAATTACTGTGTCTCGAGTAGAATGTTCTAGTGTAACAGGTTTAAACGGTGAATTAAAAATGATGAATGTGCCAGTACAAGAGCTTGTTCCTGGGGATATGATTTTTCTTTCAGAAGGTGATACAGTACCAGCAGATGTACGTATCATTTACGCGAATGATTTATTAGTAAATGAATCCGTGCTAACAGGAAAAGATGCAAGTATTGAGAAATTTGAAAGTTGCTATCACCTTGAGCGTAAACGATTTATTCCTTTAAAACGAATGAAAGACTATAATCCACTTGAACTTGAAAACGTATGTTTCAAAGGGACTCATATTGTTGGCGGAAATGCAAAGGCTGTAGTTGTTTCGACTGGGAAAAATACGTATACAGGAATTCTTCATACTTGTTGTAGTAGAACGTCTTAATGTGTAAATGATGCTAAATATACAAAAACAATGTATAATAGACAAAGTTGAAAAAACGTAGAATGGTAATCTATTTATATAACCTTACGTGATGACGTGGGGTTATTATTTTTTTGGTAGGAGAGGGATTATGAAAAAAGTATTATTAGTTGATGGTATGGCACTATTATTTCGTGCTTTTTACGCAACAAGTGTCTACGGACAATTTATGAAACGACAAGATGGTACCCCTACAAATGGGATTCATGGTTATATGAAACATTTATTAACAGCTATGCAAGCAATTGAACCGACACATATCGTAACATGCTGGGATATGGGTAGTACGACATTTAGAACAGAATCGTTCTCGAATTATAAAGCGAATCGTGTAGCGCCGCCTGAAGAATTAATTCCGCAATTTGATTTAGTTCAAGAAATGACTGCGAAATTGTCTATTCCAGTTATCGGTATGAAAGGGTATGAAGCGGATGATTGTATTGGTACGCTTGCAAAACAATACTGTAATGAAGCGGAAGTTTATATTTTAACAGGCGATACGGATTTACTTCAGCTTGTTGATAAAAACGTTACAGTTATGCTCTTGCGCAAAGGAATTGGAAATTACGAATATTACACACCAGAGAAAATCACGGAAGAAAAAGGCGTAGAGCCGTGGCAAATCGTGCATGCGAAAGCGTTTATGGGAGATACGAGTGATAATTACCCAGGTGTAAAAGGTATCGGCGAAAAGACAGCGTATAAATTGATTCAAGAGCATGGAACAGTAGCAACCGTACTAGAAAATGTAGCAACATTAACGAAAGCGCAGCGCACAAAGATTGAAAGTGATTTAGAGAACTTAAATATTTCATTACAATTGGCACAAATTCATTGTGAAGTTCCAATTTCATGTTTACTAGAAGAAGGATTACACACAATGGATGAAGAAAAACTTAGATTCGTTTGTGAAGAAATGAATTGGGGAAGACCTGAAATATTAATCAATATGCTATAAATAGTTTTGAAAGAGGGGTGTTATATAAG
>NZ_QKQR01000018.1:0-100524 GCF_008042305.1 Bacillus sp. AY18-3
TGAAAGATGATCAGGTTGATAGGTTCGAGGTGGAAGCATGGTGACATGTGGAGCTGACGAATACTAATAGATCGAGGACTTAACCATATAATATGAAGCAAATGTTATCTAGTTTTGAGAGGACATAAACCTTGTTACTTTTAAAGCAAATAAGTTATACTAATGTTGTCTCAAAGGAATATATGTCTGGTAATGATGGCAGAGAGGTCACACCCGTTCCCATACCGAACACGGAAGTTAAGCTCTCTAGCGCCGATGGTAGTTGGGACCTTGTCCCTGTGAGAGTAGGACGTCGCCAAGCAACTATTAAACCGCAGTAGCTCAGCGGTAGTGCTATCGGCTGTTAACCGATCGGTCGTAGGTTCGATTCCTACCTGCGGAGCCATTGGAGAGCTGTCCGAGTTGGCCGAAGGAGCACGATTGGAAATCGTGTATACGTCACAAGCGTATCAAGGGTTCGAATCCCTTGCTCTCCGCCATAGGATTTATAATATTTGGCCCGTTGGTCAAGTGGTTAAGACACCGCCCTTTCACGGCGGTAACACGGGTTCGAATCCCGTACGGGTCACCACTTTTGGAGGATTAGCTCAGCTGGGAGAGCACCTGCCTTACAAGCAGGGGGTCGGCGGTTCGATCCCGTCATCCTCCACCATACAAATTATATGAATAGTATTATCGCGGGGTGGAGCAGCACGGTAGCTCGTCGGGCTCATAACCCGAAGGTCGCAGGTTCAAATCCTGTCCCCGCAACCAAATGGTCCCGTGGTGTAGTGGTTAACATGCCTGCCTGTCACGCAGGAGATCGCCGGTTCGACCCCGGTCGGGACCGCCATTTTAATAAGGCTCGGTAGCTCAGTCGGTAGAGCAGAGGACTGAAAATCCTCGTGTCGGCGGTTCGATTCCGTCCCGAGCCACCATTTATCTTAATAATATACGCCGGCTTAGCTCAATTGGTAGAGCAACTGACTTGTAATCAGTAGGTTGGGGGTTCAAGTCCTCTAGCCGGCACCATGTAAGTTTCGGAGGGGTAGCGAAGTGGCTAAACGCGGCGGACTGTAAATCCGCTCCTTCGGGTTCGGCAGTTCGAATCTGCCCCCCTCCACCATTTACATAGGGGCATAGTTTAAAGGTAGAACTGAGGTCTCCAAAACCTCCAGTGTGGGTTCGATTCCTACTGCCCCTGCCAAATATATTTACACAACATGGCGGTTGTGGCGAAGTGGTTAACGCACCGGATTGTGGCTCCGGCATTCGTGGGTTCGATTCCCATCAGTCGCCCCATTTTTATTTTTAAAATTACAAATAATTTAATTGATACTTACATATAATTAAGTAAGAATTCGATGGGCTATAGCCAAGCGGTAAGGCAACGGACTTTGACTCCGTCATGCGCTGGTTCGAATCCAGCTAGCCCAGCCATTTTGCGGAAGTAGTTCAGTGGTAGAATACAACCTTGCCAAGGTTGGGGTCGCGGGTTCGAATCCCGTCTTCCGCTCCAATAAAATTTAACATGGCGGCATAGCCAAGTGGTAAGGCAGAGGTCTGCAAAACCTTTACCACCGGTTCAAATCCGGTTGCCGCCTTTCTTTTGTGCCGATGTGGCGGAATTGGCAGACGCGCACGACTCAAAATCGTGTTCCTTCGGGAGTGTCGGTTCGACCCCGACCATCGGTATCATAAACGACGTAAAAAACTCTATACAATTAGTATAGAGTTTTTTTGTATTTTCTCTTCATTATATGACAAAATAAGTACAAAAAGTGTACGGTGAGTAGACTGCGAAACATTAAAAGGATAAAACAAACATTCATTTTTATCCTTTTAATTGTGATATTCTATAAAATTCCAGCAAAATATTGTATATACAATATTCCCTTCGAGCACTCTAGAGAGAATTTCTCCACCCCGGTGACATGAAGTTAAATCCGACAGCACCAGTAGATATTAGTACATTATCAACGGTTAAGTTTGTAATTTCTAAAAACCTCTTTTCAAACTCTTCTTTGTTGTACTTGTACATAGTTGAGTGGCACGCCCACATGTGCGTTGAAGTACTCAACCAATCTCCTAATTCCTTTAATTCAGGAAATGACTCAAATTGAATTGGTTCATCTAATTTCATGAATCTCACTTGATAGATAGTTGGGTTTAACTTCTCTCCTATTCCTTTCAGACCATGTGCTTTTTTCTCATGTGAATGTGTCATAATTCTCCCTCCATCTCTCTTCAAATTTTTTCCTGTTTTTATTATACAACAATAGAAAGTAGTTATGGGAATATTATGGAAATATGTATCAGCTATATAAAAAGACTCTAACATTTCTGTTAGAGTCTTTTTTGTTAAATTATACTATGTGCTTCTAAAATTCGTAATAAATGTAGAAATTCATGTATAATATAACTTGTCGAAAGAACAAAATGATAGTAATTTATATTATGTCTGTAATATGAATCAAAAATGAACTTTTTATATTTCTTTTAAAAATGTGTTGAATACACATTATATTTCATATTAATATTTTTATGTAGATTTAAAACGGGAAAGAGAGTGGAAAGTATGGGTCGTAAATGGAATAATATTAAAGAAAAAAAAGCATCAAAAGATGCAAATACAAGCCGTATATACGCGAAATTTGGACGTGAGATTTATGTGGCAGCAAAACAAGGCGAGCCAGATCCAGAATCAAACCAAGCGCTTAGAGTTGTATTAGAACGTGCGAAAACATACAACGTACCAAGAACAATTATTGATCGTGCAGTTGAAAAGGCAAAAGGCGGTTCAGAAGAAAATTATGACGAGCTTCGTTATGAAGGATTCGGACCAAACGGATCTATGGTAATTGTAGATACACTTACAAATAACGTAAACCGTACTGCAGCAGATGTACGAGCTGCATTTAGCAAAAACAGTGGTAACATGGGTGTAAACGGTTCTGTAGCTTACATGTTTGATGCGACAGCTGTTATCGGTCTTGAAGGTAAAACATCAGATGAAGTTCTTGAAATTTTAATGGAAGCAGATGTTGATGCACGTGACATTCTAGAAGAAGAAGATTCTGTTATCGTGTATGCTGAACCTGATCAATTCCATTCCGTACAATCTGCACTTAAAGATGCTGGTGTTGAAGAATTCACAGTTGCAGAATTAACAATGCTTGCACAAAGTGATGTAGAACTTCCTGAAGATGCTCAAGTACAATTTGAAAAAATGGTTGATGCATTAGAAGATCTAGAAGATGTGCAACAAGTTTACCACAACGTAGACTTAGGAGAATAATACGATAGAAGCCCCTGTTCATTTAACGGATAGGGGCTTTTTTTCATGAAGTTAATTAAGAGGATGAATTAGTAAAGGTATTTTGTTTTAGACAGGGAATATGCTTATAGGGATATATGAAATAATCATTATTTCTAGGAGGTTTAATATGGAACATAAAACACCAAAGCATATCGTTGCTGTAGCAGGTTATTTAACAAATGAAAAAGACGAAGTGTTATTAGCTAAAGTACATTGGTGATCGGATACGTGGGAGTTGCCAGGAGGACAGGTGGAAGAAGGAGAAGCGCTCGATCAAGCTGTTTGTAGGGAAATAAAAGAGGAAACAGGATTAACGGTGAAGCCTATCGGTATTACAGGAGTTTATTATAATGCTTCCATGCACATTCTAGGTGTTGTTTTTAAAGTGGCATACGTGAGCGGTGAAATACAAATTCAGCCTGAAGAAATACAAGAGGCTAAATTTGTTGCTTTAAATGAAGAGAATATAGATGAGTATATAACGCGTCCTCATATGAAATCCAGAACGCTTGATGCGATGAGAGCAACACATTGTATTCCGTACGAAACGTGGGAAGTGCAGCCATATAATTTAATAGGTAGATTGTAAAGAAAAGAGTAGCCGGTTTGAGATACAATCAAATCACTACTCTTTTTTGTATACTGTTTAAGAAAAAGGTCAAAATAATAATAGTGCTAGTATTGATTTCAGGAACGTTTGTTCTGTATAATGTATGATATATTGTATACATTTAGATTACTAGATACTTACAAATATATATTTTTGTAGATGATATAATGAAAATAGGATGTTTTAATAGGGAAGTATAGGCTTAAGGTATACTCTGTTATTGGTTTAGCATAATCTATATTCAATATTTCAGATGAATAGTAGATAAAAAAGGACTGTGATACAATACTTTTTTATACCTTACAATGATGTAAGGTACGTGTAAGAGAAATCGATGGGATATTTTTTTACAACAAGGTATTCTTAAAGTAAGAGTTATACGCTGTGTGGAAAAGAGGTGTTTAAGATGAAAGAACGAGTATTATCTAGGGTGAACTATCATCAAAAAGTTGCATTAAATCCAATGACTAAATTCTTTTATAAAGCCATTATTTTATTATTATTGTTAAGTTGTACGTTATTATTCATTGGAAATGTAATGATCGAGCAAAGTGATATTAGTAAATTACATGTACCTGCTAAGTTAGAGGTGCCAGAATCATTAACACATGCATTTATTGCGACAGAAGATAAAAGGTTTTATCATCATAACGGTTTAGATTATATAGCGATTGTCAGAGCGTCTGTTGAGAATATAAAAGCTGGTGGTGTTGTGCAAGGCGGAAGCACAATTACACAACAGTTATCCAAAAATGCCTTTTTAACGAATGAACGTACATTTTCTCGTAAGTGGAAAGAAATTTTTTATACGAAAAAAATTGAACGCACATTTACGAAGGATGAAATTTTAAAATTGTATGTAAGTAATATTTATTACGGAGAAGGAGCATGGGGAATTGAAAAAGCAGCAAACCTTTACTTCGGTAAAAAGGTGAGCCAATTAACGTTGGCTGAAAGTGCAATGATGGCTGCTGTAGTAAAGGCACCCGCTTATTACTCACCTGCACAAAATTATGATAAGGCCGTAGAGAGACGAAATGTCGTTTTGAGATTAATGGAGAAAGAAGGCTATATCAATCATAATGAGTATGTGCAAGCAGTTAGTGAGAAGTTAGTAATTCGTCATGATATAAAAACAGAGCAGTCGATGTTAAAGAGTGCTCGTGAAAAAGCAGTAAGCTAAAGGAAGTTCCTACATAGGAGCTTCCTTTTTTTGAATAAATTGTGACAAATTGTGACACAATATCGTCACAATTATTTTGTTTTTGTAATTTATGTGAGCGTGTTCATTGCGTGACGTATATAAGTGTTGATATTATGTGTATTGTGTACAATGCTGTATACAGAATATGAATTTAAAGAGGAATGTATATGAAATCAAATAAACTCATGGCTCTTGGTGTAGTTTTTTCTATCGCAGTATTGATTGTAATCGGAACAATTGCGTATAGCATCATAAATGACAAAAAAGATAAAGGGAATGAGATGTTTGCTTATTCCACACAACAATCTTTAGGGAAAGATGATGCCCCAGTTAAGGTAGTTGAATTTGGAGACTTCAAATGTCCTGCTTGTCGTACTTGGGATGTAACAGTATTACCACGATTAAAAGAAGAGTATATCGATAAAGGTAAAGTGCAGTTATACTTTATTAACTTCCCATTTATCGGAAAAGACTCTGATTTAGGTGCAGCAGCTGGTGAAGCAATTTATAAACAAGATCAAGATTCATTCTGGATTTTCTACGATGAGATTTATCAAAGTCAAAAGAAAGACACGGAAGAATGGATTACAGAAGAATTACTTCTTAACATTGTGAAAGAGAAGCTTCCGAAAGTTGATGTAGAACAATTTAAGAAAGATTTACACAGTAAAGAAATAAAAGAAAAAGTACGTAAAGATTCAGATCGTGCTCAAAAATTAAAAGTTCAAGGTGCTCCTTCAGTATATATAAACGGAAATCTTGCAAACCCTGATTTCGATAGTATGAAGAAGGCGATTGATAAAGAATTGAAAAAGTGATGAGATACTCATCACTTTTTCGACTTTTTTCGATAAAATTCTTGCTTCCGTTTTTTTTACATGCTATACTACTTTACATAAGTTATTCTAATATCTTATATTTATTTCATATTTGCGGGTGTAGTTTAGTGGTAAAACAAGAGCCTTCCAAGCTCTGGTCGAGAGTTCGATTCTCTTCACCCGCTCCAAATTTTATTAAATGTTTTTCTATAAATTGTGATCAACGCAGTGTTTCGTTTCTAAGATAAACGAGGCATTGCGTTTTTTAATGTTTGAAAAACATAATTGTATGCGAAAATAGAAGTAAAGAATAGTATTCCAAAAGTGAATTGCTAACCAATATAGTCGTTACATAAGGGATGGATTCATCTGAGGAGGCGATTAGGAATGGATTTTGAACAATTAAAGCAAGATGTCATTGCGTATAGTAAAACAATTGGTATAGATAAAATAGGCTTTGCTAGTGCCTCACCATTTGAGGAATTAAAGCAGAGGTTAATCCAGCAACAACAATTAAATTATCAATCGGGATTTGAAGAGTCTGATATAGAAAAGAGAACGAACCCACAGCTTCTACTACCTGGTGCAAAATCAATTATTGCGATTGCATTAGCGTATCCTTCAAAATTAAAAAATGCACCATTAAGTAAGCGCGGAGAACGCCGCGGTATTTTTTGTCGTGCCTCTTGGGGACAAGATTATCATCTTGTTTTACGAGATCGTTTGCAAAAATTAGAAGCATATTTAATCGAAAAACTTCCCGATATAGAAGTTAAGTCAATGGTTGATACGGGTGAATTAAGTGATCGAGCTGTTTCGGAGCGTGCCGGTATTGGATGGAGTGGTAAGAATTGCGCTATTATTACACCTGAATTTGGTTCGTATGTATATTTAGGAGAAATAATTACAAACGTTCCCTTCCCACCAGATCAGCCGATAGAAGATCAATGTGGAAGTTGTACAAAATGTATTGATGTTTGTCCTACAGGCGCTTTAATACAAGGAGGACAGTTAGATTCGAAGAAATGTATTGCATTTTTAACACAAACGAAAGGATTCCTACCGGAAGAATACCGCGACAAAATAGGAAATCGTATTTATGGATGTGATACATGTCAGACTGTTTGTCCGAAAAATAAAGGAATGGATTTTCATAATCATCCTGAGATGGAACCAGATCCTGAGTTAGTTAAGCCGTTATTAACACCACTTTTAACAATTAGCAATCGTGATTTTAAAGAGAAATATGGAATTATGTCTGGTTCATGGAGAGGTAAAAAGCCGTTGCAACGAAATGCAATTTTGGCACTTGCGCATTTTAAAGAGGCATCAGCAATTCCAGATTTAATTGGTGTTATGAAAGACGATCCAAGACCAGTACTTCGCGGAACAGCAGCATGGGCACTTGGGAAAATTGGTGGAGATGGCGTGGGCGAAGCTATTGAAAAAGCGATGCAACGTGAGAAAGATGAAGAGGTTCTTCATGAAATGAATCGCGGACTTGAATTGTTAGCGCAGAAAAAAGAGTAGATAATATCTCCCTTCTTCATATTGTAATATGGGAGGGAGACGAAATGGTTGTAAAAATAAATATTGAAAAGCAAGTACAACAATTTTTAGCATATGTAACAGAGAAACGAACAAATGTAGATGGTATTGCTGAAGATTTATTACAAATAGCACAGAGAAAGAAACAATTGTTTCAAAAGCGTAATGCAGAGATAGTGAAAGCAACTGCGGATGTTTCTTTCATGAGACAATTAAATAATAGCAATCATCAAGAAATTGATTATCAAATACATTTTAAATATTTAATTAAGCATAAAGAATTATTTTATATCGAAGAGGAACAACTAAAACGAAGAGTTTGTTTAAATAATAGCCGGGTAATAGGTGATTATGCTATTGAAGTGCCAGAAGCAGTTGGAATGAGTGAGACGTTAGAAAGGGAAGTTACAAAAGAGAAGTACGGTTCTTATCGGTACAACCGTTTAGAGGCAGTTAAATATGCAGAGCGTTGGTGGGATGATCGAAACCCTGTATATCGTAATTTCCCTGATAATTGTACGAATTTTATTTCTCAATGTCTTCATACTGGAGAAGTACCAATGAATGGATATCCTAATATTCGCAAAGGATGGTGGCAAAGGGAGAATCAGTGGAGTTGGAGCTGGGCTGTCGCACACTCTTTTTATTGGTATTTGTCAGGTGCTACAACAGGGCTTCGAGCTGAAGCGGTAGAAAGGCCAGAGGACCTTATTCTTGGTGATGTCATCGCTTATGATTTCGAGGATGATGGTAGGTGGAATCATACGACGATTGTAGTAGCAAAAGACGCAGATGGTATGCCACTTGTAAATGCACATTCAGCGAATAGCCGTCGGCGTTATTGGAACTATGAAGATTCTAGTAAATATACACCACAAATGAAATATAAATTCTTTCATATTATTAATGGGTAGAGATTTTTCGCTCAAGTGGTATAATACGTAGTAGACAAAAAACAGAGGTGAATATCGCGTGGGAGTACATGTTGTTTTATATCAACCAGAAATTCCAGCAAATACAGGGAATATTGCTCGTACTTGTGCAGCAACTGGAACAGAATTACATTTGATTAGACCGCTTGGATTTTCAACGGATGATAAAATGTTAAAGCGTGCAGGATTAGATTATTGGCAGCACGTGAAAGTTACGTATTATGATTCAATTGAAGAATTTTATGAGAAAAATAAAGACGGTGAATTCTTCTATTTAACAAAGTATGGCGAGAAAGCTCATACAGCATTTGATTATAGCAAACGTGAGAAGGATTACTATTTTGTATTTGGAAGAGAAACAAACGGCTTACCAGCTAATGTAATCGAAGAAAATTTCGATCATTGTTTACGTATTCCAATGACTGATAAAGTGCGCTCATTAAATTTATCTAATACAGCAGCTATTTTAATTTATGAAGCATTCCGTCAACAAAATTATCCGGGATTAGATTTAGAAATTGTTTATTAAAAGTCGCCATATGGCGACTTTTTTTCTAAAAATAAAAATAATATGTAATCATACATTTAAAAAAGGGTACATATTCATATAGAATGGGATATATGAATAAAAATAGATTAGACGGGTTGAGATAAATATGAAGGAACAATATAATAATCAAAATACCTTTTTAAGTATGATAGATATGGATTTAATAAGAAGAGGACTATTACATGCTATTCAAGATTTAGTATTTATTGTGAAAGTTATGGATGAGGAAACCTTTAAATATATTTATGTAAATAAGATAGGTATGGATTATGCGAAGCTAGGCGAAGAATGTTATGGAAAAACGTTTGCTGAAGTATTATCAGAAGATACGGCGGAAATATTGCGAGTGCAATATGCAAAAGTAGCGAGCGAAGCGAAAGCACATACCTTTTGTGATGTAGTTAGTTTACCAAAGGGTGAGTTACATTATGAATCTTCACTTAATCCTGTATTCGACGAAGAAGGAGTATGTCAGTTTATTATTTGTATTACGAGGGATATCACAGCTCAGATTGAGGAAAAGGCAGAGATAGAGGAAAAACAAATGTTGTTTAAGTCGTTATTAGAATATAATAATGACTCCATTATATCTATGGATTCTATAGGTAGAATTACATATGCAAATCCAGCAACGTATGAAATATTTGGATATCGATATGAAGAATTACATAATAAATTTATTTTTGAATTTATTAATAAGGAATATGAAAAAGATTTTCAAATTATATTTAAAGGAGCCCTGCAAGGAAGGGCAAAACAAATTGTTTCAAAGAAATATGTTCATAAAGAAGGGTACGAGCTCTATATTTCTTTGAGAACTATTCCGATTATTGTGAACGCCGAAATTGTTGGGGTATATATTGTTACGAGGGATGTTACAAGGCAAGTATTGAATGAAATGCGAACAGAATATTTAGCTTATTATGACCAATTAACAGGATTAATGAATAGAATTTCATGTGCAAATAAGTTAAATGTTTTTTTAAATGATAATACAGAGTTTGCACTTGTTTTTATAGATTTAGATGAATTTCACCTTATTAATGATACTTTTGGTCATAAAGAAGGAGATAAAGTATTACAAAAAGTTACAGAATGTTTAAGCAGTCTTCAAATAGACGGTATGCACTTATTTAGAGAACACGATGATCAATTTGTTATGTTAATAGAAAATATAACGAAAGAACGTGTAGAGATAGTTGCAAAAAGCATACTAAAAAAGATTAGTGAACATTTTGTAATCGAAGAAGAGGACGTCTATTTAAGTGCGTCAATCGGAATTGTAATGGCTCCAACAGATGGAGAGGATGAAAAAATATTATTCCAAAGAGTTGATGCTGCTTTGGAAAAAGCAAAAGAAAAAGGAAAAGGGCATTATCAGTTTTATTGCAGTGGATTAGATTGTGAGCGTGAACAAAGATTTATAATAGAAAACCAATTGCATCGTGCTATAGAAAAAAATGAATTCTGCTTGTATTATCAGCCACAAATGAATATTGAAACGAAAAAAATAGCGAGTATGGAAGCTTTAATAAGGTGGGAGAATAAAGAATTGGGATTTGTCTCTCCCAATCAATTTATTCCGCTAGCAGAAAGAACAGGATTTATTATTAAGCTTGATGAATGGGTAGTAAATGAAGTGTGTCGGCAAATACGTGAATGGTTAAATAAAGGATATGAAGTTGTCCCGATTGCAGTTAATATTTCAGCCAGGCACTTTCGCTCGATTACATTAATAGAGATGATTACACGGGCGTTACATAAGTACAATGTACCAGCTCATCTATTAGCGATAGAGGTTACAGAAGGAGCCCTTATGCATAAAGACATATCGAAAAGGGTATTGCTACAATTAAAAGAACAAAATTTAAAGATTCATTTAGATGATTTTGGGACGGGATATTCATCTTTAAGTTATTTAAAAACGTACCCAATTGATACGTTGAAAATCGATCGTTCTTTTATGGAAGGTATACATGTGGATGAACGTGATACGAATATTACAGCTGCAATTATTCATTTAGCTCATACTTTGGAATTGAATGTAATTGCAGAAGGAGTAGAAAAAGCGGAACAAATACAATTTTTGAAGGAAAAGAATGTGAAGTTTGTGCAAGGTTATTATTATAGCCGACCTTTATCAAAATATGATGTGGAAAATGTGTATTATAAATGATTGATAAAAAAAGTGATGTGCTAAGAAGCACATCACTTTTTTTGTGTACCAGGTTTATCATTGTAACCAGATGTGAAAATAGCTGTAAGAAATGTGAGTGATACACCTAAAATTAATAATAATTTCATACTAATATCCCTCCTATTTTTCAGTTTACGAATCTTAAATATGAATCAAAATGTATGTAAGGTTCTTGGAAGAAAAGAATTTATTTAAAATGAATAGAGGTGTAAAAACTTTAATACCTATATTATACAGAATTTTCTTTGAATTTTGGAGAGAATTTTATAGCACTACTGTATATTTCATTTTGATTTAAAGAATGTTTAAGGACATCCTAGCATACCTTTTATAATAATCCGATTGAACAAGGAGATGGGGGAGGAGCTATAATGGATATTCTAAAAAAGATTGAACAGCATCGAGCAGCAGAAGAACGGTTACAATGGGAAGGTACGTTTGCGGAGTATTTAGAGCTTGTGAAGGAAAGACCATGGGTGGCTCAAACAGCACACTCTCGCATTTACAATATGATAAAAGATGCTGGAATCGAAGAAGTAGATGGTAGAAGAAAGTATAACTTCTTTAGTAATCAGCTATTTGGATTAGAGGATGCTTTAGAACGTCTTGTGGAGGAATATTTTCATCCATCTGCAAAACGATTAGATGTTAGAAAACGTATTTTATTATTAATGGGTCCTGTTAGTGGCGGGAAATCAACATTAGTTACGATGTTGAAACGAGGATTAGAAACATATTCACGAACAGATCGAGGCGCAATTTTTGCAATTAAAGGCTGCCCAATGCATGAAGATCCACTGCATTTAATTCCGCATCATTTACGGGATGATTTCTTTGGTGAGTATGGAGTTAGAATTGAAGGGAATTTATCGCCATTAAACGTAATGCGTCTAGAGCAAGAATATGGTTCAAGAATTGAGGATGTAGTTGTAGAGCGTATTTTCTTCTCGGAAGATCGCCGTACAGGGATTGGTACATTTAGCCCGTCTGATCCTAAATCACAAGATATCGCCGATTTAACAGGTAGTCTGGACTTTTCAACAATCGCAGAATATGGTTCAGAATCAGATCCACGAGCGTATCGCTTCGATGGAGAATTGAATAAGGCAAACCGTGGGATGATGGAATTCCAAGAGATGCTAAAATGCGACGAGAAGTTTTTATGGCATTTATTATCGCTTACGCAAGAAGGGAATTTCAAAGCGGGAAGATTTGCGCTTATTTCAGCAGATGAATTAATTGTAGCGCATACGAATGAAACGGAGTATCGTTCCTTCATAGCAAACAAGAAAAATGAAGCATTGCACTCAAGAATTATTGTAATGCCAGTTCCATACAATTTACGAGTGAGTGAAGAAGAACATATTTATGAGAAAATGATTCGTGAAAGTGATGTATCCAATGTGCATATTGCACCGCACACACTTCGCGTTGCAGCAATGTTTACGATTTTAACTCGTTTAAAAGATCCGAAGCGTCCAGATATTGATTTAATTAAAAAGATGCGTTTATATGATGGAGAAACGGTAGAAGGCTATAATGCGATTGATGTAGAGGAGCTGCAACGTGAATATCAAGATGAAGGTATGAGAGGTATTGACCCTCGTTATGTTATTAACCGAATTTCTTCTACAATTATTCGAAAAGAGGTACCATCTATTAACGCATTAGATGTACTTAGATCGCTCAAAGACGGGTTGGATCAGCATCCGTCAATTAGTAATGAAGATCGAGAGCGTTATATGAATTTCATCTCATTAGCGAGAAAAGAATATGATGAAATTGCGAAGAAAGAAGTACAAAAAGCATTCGTGTATTCATATGAAGAATCAGCGAAGACACTTATGGATAATTACTTAGATAACGTTGAAGCATATTGCAATAAATCGAAATTACGTGATCCATTAACAGGTGAAGAAATGAGTCCAGATGAAAAGCTAATGCGCTCAATTGAGGAGCAAATTGGAATTTCAGAAAATGCTAAGAAAGCATTCCGTGAAGAAATTTTAATTCGCATTTCTGCTTATGCGCGTAAAGGAAAACGCTTTGATTATAATTCACATGAGCGTCTTCGCGAAGCGATTCAGAAAAAACTATTTGCTGATTTAAAAGATATAGTGAAAATTACAACATCAACGAAAACGCCAGACGAAAATCAGCTTAAGAAAATCAATGATGTTGTTGCACGCTTAATTGATGAGCACGGCTATAATTCTTCATCTGCGAATGAATTATTACGCTATGTAGGTAGTCTGCTAAACCGATAGTTTGATAACAAAACGCTGTCTCTTGTATTTTGCGGGACAGCGTTTTATTATCCATTTATATGTGTAAAGTGTCATACCTTGTCCAAATGTAATAAATTAAGATACAATTTCATGAATTTATTGTCAATTATTTTTACAATATGCATATGATAGAGTAACCAACCATTCATACGAAAAAAGCCAACACAATACAATATGTTGCAAAGTGTAAATGTGTGCAACTATGCATTGTGTTTCTTTCTTATCAACGGCTGAATATTTCTTTCTAGTATGTGAGTGGCAAAATTTTGTTTAGGATGCTCGGAGTATTATATGAAAAACGTTATATATGTTTATGGGATGAATTTCGATGGGCAGTTATCTTTCATTCTAGCTTGCACAGTATAAAACAAAATTTCTAGCTTACTGTTCATAAGGGAAGACAATTACAGTAAGGAGGGAAAGAAATGGGTGAAGAAAACCAACCAAATTATACGATTTCACAGGAAAACTGGTCCCTCCATCGCAAAGGATATGACGACCAACAACGCCATCAAGAAAAAGTACAAGAGGCAATTAAGAATAATTTACCCGATCTTGTAACAGAAGAAAGCATAGTTATGTCTAATGGTAAGGATGTTGTAAAAATACCGATTCGTTCTTTAGATGAATATAAGATTAGGTACAATTATGATAAAAACAAACACGTTGGGCAAGGAAATGGTGACAGCAAAGTTGGTGATGTCGTTGCGAGAGATGGATCAGGTGGTCAAAAGCAAAAAGGACCAGGAAAAGGGCAAGGAGCAGGGGACGCGGCTGGAGAAGATTATTATGAAGCTGAAGTCTCTATTTTAGAATTAGAGCAAGCATTTTTCAAAGAGTTAGAGCTGCCTAATTTAAAGAGAAAAGAAATAGATGAAAACCGGATTGAACATGTTGAATTTAATGACATTAGAAAGACTGGATTATGGGGAAATATCGATAAGAAACGAACGATGATATCCGCATATAAACGAAATGCGATGCGTGGTAAAGCCTCTTTTCATCCGATTCACCAAGAAGATTTAAAGTTCCGTACTTGGAATGAAGTATTAAAGCCAGATTCAAAAGCTGTTGTATTAGCGATGATGGATACGAGTGGATCGATGGGAATATGGGAGAAATATATGGCACGTAGCTTCTTTTTCTGGATGACGCGATTTCTACGAACGAAGTATGAAACAGTAGATATTGAGTTTATTGCCCATCATACGGAGGCAAAAGTAGTTCCAGAGGAAGAGTTTTTCTCAAAAGGAGAAAGTGGCGGAACGATATGTTCTTCTGTATATAAAAAAGCACTCGAGCTAATTGATAATAAATACTCACCAGACCGCTATAATATTTATCCATTCCATTTTTCAGACGGTGATAATTTAACATCAGATAATGCTAGATGTGTAAAGCTTGTCGAAGAGTTAATGAAGAAGTGTAATATGTTTGGATATGGGGAAGTGAACCAGTACAACCGCCATAGTACCCTCATGTCAGCCTATAAAAATATTAAAGATGAGAATTTTAGATATTATATTTTAAAGCAAAAAGCAGACGTATTCCATGCGATGAAGAGCTTTTTTAAAGAAGAAACCGGAGAAAAAATGGCATAACCCCCTTAAAAAGGGGTTATTTTTTTGTTAACTTTTTATTTTTTTAGTTGACAATGATAATGAAAATCATTATCATTTATTCGAGGTATGATTACATTTAGATTTATATATTTTGGAGGAGATGTAAAGTTGAAAAAAAATAAAAGAAAACATATAAATGCGATGATTATCGCTGCGGCGTTATCACTTCCATTTGCCACGTATTCAAAGCCTGCTTTAGCGGCAGTAGCAATTGAGGCTAATAAAAAGGGCTATGCTTTAGAAGATGGTACATATGATGCTGTTATGAAAGCATATAAAGATAAAACGAATGAGGAGTCTATGGCAGCTGTTTATATAAAGGATCCTAAGTTAACGATTGAGAATGGAAAGAAAATGGTAACGGCAACGTTAAGTGATAGTGATTTCTTCAAATACTTGAAAACAGAAGATATTCATACTCCTGGTGTGTTTCATGATGTAAAAGTAATATCAGAAGATAAAAAGAAAAACGGAACGAAAGTGATTCAGTTTGAAGTAGGAGAATTAGGAAAAAGATATAATATGCAAATGCATATTTATATTCCGACAATGGCCTATGATAATAAATATCAAGTGCAGTTTGAAGTAAATGCTTTAAATTTAGAAAATAATGTTCCAGAAAAGCAAAAGGAAAATAAAGAGGATCAACAGGATGAAGACGGAAATGTAATATTAGATAAGCAATTACAAAGGCAGATTAATAAGTATAATTTAAATAGAGAGAATCTAAATACGCCAATAACTAAGGAAGATTTATTAAAAGTTAAATCTTTAATAGTCGTTGAAGCGAAAAGTAAAGGAATACAAGACGTAACTGGTTTAGAATATATGACGAACTTAGAAACCTTAACATTGGAAGAAGTTAAGTTAGAAAATATACAATTTATCTCGAGTTTGAGACAATTGAAATCATTAAGTATAACTTATGGTGAACTTAAAGATATTGGACCTTTGGCTGAGTTAGAACATATCGAAAGTTTAAGCTTGAGAAACAATAAAATCTCGGATTTAAGCCCATTGAGTCAAATGAAGAAGATCAAAATGCTAGATTTAAATAGTAATTATATAAAAGATATTAAACCATTATTTACAGTAACAACTTTAAAGACTTTGACTGTAGCAAATAATCAAATTAGTAATGCTAATCTTGCTGGGATTGAGCAATTGAAGAATGTGAAGAGTTTATCTTTAAGCAACAATGGACTGACTAATATTGAACATATTACACCAATGAAAAAGTTAGTAGAGTTAGATCTTTCTAAAAATGAATTAGAAAACATCGAACCTGTATCAAGATTGTCTACCGTACAATCACTTAATTTAGAAGAAAACTATATCTCAGACATAACGCCACTTAGCCACTTAACAGGTTTATACGATTTAAAGCTAGGGTCAAATGAAATTCGTGATGTTAGACCAGTTCAAGAGTTAGGGAAAAGAATGTACATTGATATTCAAAGACAAAAAATCTTTTTAGATGATGTAGAAAAAGATAAGGAAGTTAAAATACCTATCTATAATTTACAAGGAGAGCCACTCGATACTGTTCAATTAAAGAATGGAGATGGAGTAGTTAATAATGGTTCTGTTAAATGGAGTACTACTGGTGAAAAAACATACGAATTTATGTTGGATATAAAACCAGAAGAGAATCGTATTAAGTTTAATGGAACAGTAATTCAAAATGTTGTTGAAAGGTTAGATGAAATAAAAGGAAATGATGAACAAAAGGAAAATATAATTCTTGATAAAACTTTACAACAACATATTAATAAAGAGAATTTAGGTAGAGAGAATTTAAACGCTCCTATCACAAAAGAAGATTTATTGCAGATTAAAAAATTAGAGATACTTAAAGAAAAAGGGGAAAATATAAAAGATATAACAGGTTTAGAATATATGATGAACTTAGAAAAACTTACTTTAGAAGGAGTAGGTTTAAAGAATATTGAATTTATCTCAGACTTAGAAAAGTTGAACGATGTGAATGTATCTCATAATCAGATTGAAGATATAACACCACTATCTTCATTAAAAAGTTTACAGTGGTTAAATCTTGCTGATAATCAAATTAAAGATGTTTCAGTTCTTAGCCCAATGTTAGACCTACTCAGTTTAAAATTAGCTGGAAATGAGATTCGTGATGTAAGGCCGTTAATACAATTAGGCCAATGGTTTTCAATTGATGCCGGAAGACAGAAAATCTTTTTAGATGAAGCAAAAGTAAATGAAGAAATTCAAGTTCCTGTATATGATTTAGAAGGAGAAATTATTGAGAATATAAAACTGACAAGTGAGGGTGGAACATTTAATAACGGAGTAATAAAATGGAGTACTCCAGGTGAAAAGGTGTATAAATTTGATTTAGATTCGGATGAAATTAGTATAAGTTTTAACGGAACAGTAATCCAGAATATAGTTGAAAAAGAAGAAGAAAAAGAACCAGCAAAAGAAGTTGAAGAATCAAAAGAAGAGCCAAAAGAACCAGCAAAAGAAGCTGAAGAATCAAAAGAAGAAGTAAAAGAACCAACAAAAGAAGTTGAAGAATCAAAAGAAGAAGTGAAAGAACCAGCAAAAGAAGTTGAAGAACCAAAAGAAGAAGTGAAAGAACCAACAAAAGAAATTGAAGAATCGAAAGAAGAAGAAAAAGAGCCAACAAAAGAAGTTGAAGAATCGAAAGAAGAAGTAAAGGAACCGTCAAAAGAAGTTGAAGAATCGAAAGAAGAAGAAAAAGAGCCGGTAAAAGAAACAGGAAAAGAAATTGAAGGTTCAAAAGACGCAGTAAATCAATCCGCAGTAGTTCAAGAAAAAAACGTGGATAATCAAGTTGTGGCAGAAAAAGTAGTAGCGAATCAAAGTGTGAAAGAAAATAAACCAGCAGTTACTAAGCAAGAAGAAAGTAAGAAATCGCTAGGAGCAACAGGTGGACAAGCGAATACATCAACGTTACTTTCGGGTGTAGCATTAGTTCTTTCAGCACTGAGTATGTTTGTATTTAGAAAGAGATTATTTAAGAAATAAAAACGTTTTATCTTATTATAATGTAAAACGATTATATGAGTTTTTGAGAAGACATTATCATGGCGATTTCATTTTGAAATATGCTTATGATGATGTCTTTTTTTAGAAGGATATAAATGTAAAAGGTGTAAATATATTAGAGAAGGAGGAGAGGTTATGCATGTCAGTTCTATTTTGAAAACTGAAGAGGTGGCATCATTTATTGCAAGTATGAATAAAGATGCTACTCATTATGTTGGTTATTGTGGAGACGAGAAAGAGGAGTTATTACAGACAATTATCCATGATTTTTCTGATATAGGATGGGAACAATCTTTTGTTGTTACTTATGAAAATAATAAAATAATAGGTGTATTAGGATTTGATGTGGATGAAGTGAAAAAATGTGCAGAAATATGGGGGCCGTTTATTATTGTAGAGAATTGGGAAGAAGTTGCTTTACATATGTGGAAGGAACTTATAGAAAAGATGCCTTTTCATATTGAGAAATTTTATGGTTTTTATCATGTGGAAAATAATAATTGTGCCCGCTTAATGAAGGATTTACATGCTAAAGAATAAGATCGACATAGTATTCTCATTTTAAAAAATATTCCAAGAAAACGTGTTATATGTAATGTAGAAGAGGCTTTACCAAAAGTATTTGAGCAGTTTATCGCTTTACACAATAATGTTTTTCCTAATGCATATTATGAAGGAATTGAAATTATCGAACGTTTAAGTGATACGAATAAATTATTTGTAAGTATGAAGAATGATAAGTTAGAAGGTTATGTATATGTTGAAGTAAATCCGGAGTTTCAAGAAGCGAATATCGAATTTATTGCAACGACTGAAAATAGTAGAAGAAAAGGTGTTGGAGAGCGCTTATTACAAGGGGCAATTCAGTATATTTTCTCCTTTCAAGGGATGAGAGAGATAGAACTATGTTTGAATACGAATAATGATGGTGCGATGAAGTTGTACAAGAAAGTAGGTTTTGAGGAGAAGGCATGTTTACAACACTATATAATAGAGTAAAAACCCATTCGTATGAAAATTATATTTCATACGAATGGATTTTATTTAATTTATTTTGCAGCCCTCAGTAATAATGGATTCAGGACTAATCGGAGGACCGAATTCTTCTTTAGGAGAGGTGCTAATCGTTACATAACCTTCTTTATTTTTTGAGGAACTTCTTTTGCTTGTAAATTAACATCTTCTTTTCGAAGCTCCTTAAAGAGCGAAATGACCATAAGAACAACTACGATAGAAAATGGTAGCGCAGCAATTATAGCTGCTATTTGCAGTGCATTTAATCCTCCAGCTTGTAATAAAATAGCAGCAATTATCGCGATTGTTAATCCCCATATAAGTTTTAAACTATTTTTCGGTGATAAGCTTCCGTTACTCGTTTGCATTGAAACAACAAATGTTGCCGAGTCAGCAGAAGTAACGAAAAATGTGGCTACTAAAATTAACCCGATAATTGTTAAAAATGTAGAGAACGGCAGGTGTGAAATAACAGCAAATAATCCAATCTCTGTACCATTTTTTGCGATTTCATCAGCTATACCAAGCGATTGGAACATTTCCATATGGATAGCGGTACCGCCAAATACTGCAAACCAAAATGTACAGATAAGAGTTGGGACTAATACAACTCCAATAATAAATTCTTTTATTGTACGCCCTTTAGAAATACGAGCGATGAATGTACCGACGAATGGAGACCAAGAGATCCACCATCCCCAATAGAAAATAGTCCAGTTTTCAATCCAAGAAGAAGATTTTTCATTAAATGCTCCTAAATTTAATCCCATACTAGGTAAAGCTCCGATATAAGAACCGAGTGTAGATGTGAAATATTTCATAATAAATACAGTCGGTCCTAAAAGTAAAAAGGAGACGAGTAAAATACCTGCAAGAGAGAAATTTAAGTTACTCAAATATTTAATCCCACGATCTAAGCCTGTTTGTGCACTTGTTAAATATAAAACAGCGAAGATGGCGATAAGTACAAGCTGTGTAAGTACAGTGTTATGAATAGAAGGGAATAAATAGCTTAATCCTCCGGCGATTTGTTGAGCACCAATCCCAACAGATGGCACAATACCGAATACTGTGGCTAAAACAGCCAAAATATCGACTGTTTTTCCGATAGGAGAATTTTTCGATCGATTAAATAATGGAGTAACTGTAGCCCCAATTGTGCTACCTTTTTGTTTACGGAATGTGAAATATGCAATTGTTAAAGCAACCATCGCGTATAGTGACCACGGAAAGAGTCCCCAGTGGAAAAATGAATATTGCATAGCGAGTTTGGCGCTTTCCTCTGTACCTGCTTTTCCTGTTAATGGATCTGTAAAATGTGAAATCGGTTCAGTGATTCCATAAAAGAGGAGTCCAATTCCCATTCCTGCTCCAAACAACATGGATAGCCAAGATGGATAACTATACTGTGGTTTTTCTCCATCTTTACCAAGACGAATAGAACCGTACTTAGAAAATGCTAAATAAGTGGCTAAAATAATCATTGCGATCATAAGTAGAGAGTAAAACCATCCAAATTTATTGAGGATAAATGAGTTTAAGGAAGATGTAACACTTTGCAAATCATAGCCTTGTATCCAACTTGCCGGGGTAATTCCCCATATAATGAATAATGTTGTTAGCAAGATGGAGATATAAAATACACTGTTTTCTTTTTTTATCATAGAATCCCACCTTTGTTTAATAAAGTTAACAATTATATTAACTATAACAATTAAAAGGTTAATTGTCAAAAAATTCGATTTTTATCTTGTGTAAAAGGACAGTTTAATCGCTATGGATTCATAATTATTGGAGGTTAGATAAAGGTAAGTCTGTTCACGATATGTACAAAATATAGGAAGAAATAATATGAAATATTGCATTTTATATTGTTGTATCTAGATTTTATGTTAAATTCTTCAAGGGAATATATAAATAGGGGGCAATGATATGAACAAGAAATCAAAGATTAATAAAGTGATGCTTAGTATTAGTACAATGGCGCTATCGTTAGGAGCAATTCAAACGAATGTATCAGCAGAAGAAAAGGTGCCATACAATGTATTGCATTCGAAACCAGTTGGGATTGAAAAACCAGTAGATGAGATTGGACATGTTTCTAAAGCAGAGGAAACATTATCGTTTCAAGAACGTTTAAAAGTAGGAGACTTTTCACAGCGACCAGCATCTATTATGAAGAGCTCAGAAGTAAAGCAAATTAAAGAAAGCTATTCAATGGCTGATTTAAACAAAATGAATAATCAAGAATTGGTTGAAACGCTAGGAAGTATTAAATGGAATCAAATTACAGACTTATTCCAGTTCAATGAAGATGCAAAGGCTTTTTATAAAGACAAAGGGAAAATGCAAGCAGTTATAGATGAATTAGCTCACCGAGGTAGTACGTTTACGAAAGATGATTCAAAAGGAATTCAAACGTTTACAGAAGTGTTACGTTCAGCTTTTTATCTCGCATTTTACAATAATGAATTAAGTGATTTAAATGAGAGAAGCTTCCAGGATAAATGTTTACCTGCTTTAAAAGCAATTGCAGCCAATCCAAACTTTAAGCTTGGTACATATGAGCAAGATGCAGTCGTATCTGCATACGGTAAATTAATTAGTAATGCTTCAAGTGATGTGGAAACGGTTCAATACGCATCGAATATTTTAAAACAATACAATGATAATCTTCATACGTATGTAGACGATCGTATGAAAGGACAAGCTGTATACGATATGATGCAAGGTATTGATTATGATATGCAATCTTATTTATTTGAAACTCGTAAAGAAGCAAAAGATACAATGTGGTACGGGAAAATAGATGGATTTATTAATGAAATAAATCGTATTGCTCTTTTAAATGAAGTAACACCAGAAAATAAGTGGCTCGTTAATAATGGAATTTATTTTGCTAGTCGTTTAGGGAAGTTTCATAGTAATCCAAATAAAGGTTTAGAGGTTGTTACACAAGCAATGCATATGTATCCGCGTTTAAGTGAGCCGTATTTTGTTGCAGTAGAACAAATTACAACAAATTATAACGGAAAAGATTATAGCGGTAATACTGTAGATTTAGAGACGATACGTAAAGAAGGAAAAGAACAGTACTTACCAAAAACGTATACATTCGACGATGGATCTATCGTATTTAAAACAGGAGATAAAGTATCAGAAGAAAAAATTAAGAGACTATACTGGGCTGCAAAGGAAGTAAAAGCACAGTATCATCGTGTAATTGGGAATGACAAAGCATTAGAGCCAGGTAATGCAGACGACGTATTAACGATAGTAATCTATAATACTCCAGACGAATATCAGTTAAACAGACAACTGTATGGATATGAAACAAACAACGGTGGCATTTATATAGAAGAAACAGGTACATTCTTTACATATGAGCGTACGCCAGAACAAAGTATTTATAGTTTAGAAGAGTTATTCCGTCATGAGTTTACTCATTATCTTCAAGGGAGATTTGAAGTGCCAGGTTTATTTGGAAGAGGAGATATGTATCAAAATGAGAGATTAACTTGGTTCCAAGAAGGAAATGCAGAATTTTTCGCAGGATCTACTCGTACAAATAATGTAGTACCGAGAAAGAGCATCATTAGTGGATTATCATCTGATCCTGCAAGCCGTTATACAGCAGAGCGCACATTATTTGCTAAATATGGTTCTTGGGATTTCTATAATTACTCGTTCGCATTGCAATCTTATTTATATACACATCAATTTGAAACATTTGATAAAATTCAAGATTTAATTCGTGCAAATGACGTGAAAAATTATGATGCCTATCGTGAGAATTTAAGTAAAGATTCTAAACTAAATAAAGAGTATCAAGAGTATATGCAACAGCTAATTGATAATCAAGATAAATATAATGTACCGGAAGTAGCAGATGATTATTTAGCTGAACATGCACCAAAATCGTTAACAGCAGTAGAGAAAGAAATTAGTGATACGTTGCCAATGAAAGAGGCAAAAATGACAAAACATAGCTCCCAATTCTTTAATACATTTACATTAGAAGGCACATTTACAGGTAGTGTAACAAAAGGTGAATCCGAAGATTGGAACGAAATGAGTAAACGAGTAAATGAAGCACTAGAACAACTGGCGCAAAAAGAATGGAGTGGCTACAAAACTGTTACAGCATACTTCGTCAATTATCGTGTGAATAGTTCAAATGAATTTGAATATGATGTAGTCTTCCACGGTATCGCAAAAGATGATGGAGAAAATAAAGCTCCAACGGTTAATATAAATGGACCTTATAATGGGCTTGTAAAAGAAGGAATTCAATTTAAAAGTGATGGCTCAAATGATGAAGATGGAAAAATTGTTTCTTATTTATGGGAATTTGGAGATGGCAGCACAAGTGCAGAAGTTAATCCAATACATGCATATGAAAGAGAAGGAATTTATAAAGTAGCGTTAAGAGTAAAAGATGATAAAGGTAAGGAGAGCAGAAACGAAACCACTGTTACGATTAAAGATGGAAGTTTAACAGAATTAGAACCAAATAATCGTCCAGAGGAAGCAAATCGTATCGGGCTAAACACTACTATAAAAGGTAGCCTTATCGGCGGAGATCACACCGATGTTTATACATTTAATGTAGCATCAACGAAAAATATCGATATTTCCGTTTTAAATGAGTATGGAATCGGGATGACATGGGTGCTTCATCATGAATCAGATATGCAAAATTATGCCGCTTACGGTCAAGCTAATGGAAATCATATAGAGGCAAAATTTAATGCAAAACCAGGTAAGTATTATTTGTATGTATATAAATATGATAATGGCGATGGAACGTACGAATTATCAGTAAAATAAGTGCTTTTCCAATGTATGTTTAACTTTACTTTTTGTGGAAAATAGTATATTATATAGATATATAATATATCGGTTATTTACTAGGAGGAGCCTGTCACAATAGGTTTCTCCTGTTCTTTTTTAGGGGCCTGTCTTACAGGCTTTTCTTTAAAGGGTAAATAACTGAAAATTAAGAACTATAATCTTTGAAAGAGGTGGGCATACACATAACAAAAAAGGGATTGTTTAAGAGAGGGGGATAAGAAATGGCTTTGTTTGGTTATCCACTTGAAACAATTTATTTATACGGATTTATTATTGCTACTATACTCACTGTTATTTATATCTTTTTTGGAGATATATTTGAATCCATATTTAGTTTTGGAGGCGGATCTGTATCCGTTGTTACTTTATTACTTAGTTTTTTCGCCATGTTATGTGGACTTAGTTATATAGGAGAATATTTATTTTCCTTTAATAGCATTCTTATTTTCGGGTCTGCATTTGCTATATCCTTTATTGGTGTTTTCATAATGAAAATATTAATTTTAAAGCCGATTGCAGAAGCAGAACAAAACACTGTGCAGCGTATGGATGAATTTATTGGTTGTAAGGGAGAGGTCATTACGACTATTCCTACAGAAGGGTTTGGTGAAGTATTAATTTCCTCCCAATTTGGAAACAATGCAATCCTAGCTAAAACAGTTGGAAAGAAAGATATTTCACAAGGAACTGAAGTTATTATCGAGGGAGTCCAAGATGGTGTTCTGCTTGTACAGAACATTGCTTATTCTTTAAAGAAACCAAAATTATAAGGGGGAATTTACATGACGATTCCATTAATTATCGGTGGAGTATTACTCGCAATTTTAATTCTACTCATTTTAGTATTCATTACAAAGTATCGAACAGTTGGACCAGATGAAGCATTAATTGTTACTGGAAACTGGCTTGGTGGCGGGAAAAATGTAGTTACCACTGATGATGGAAAGAAGATTAAGATTATTCGTGGCGGCGGTACTTTCGTAGTTCCGATTATGCAAAGAGCAGAGCCTTTAAGTCTATTAAACTACAAATTAGAAGTGGGAACACGTGATACGTATACGAAACAAGGTGTACCGATTACAGTAAATGGTGTTTCTATTATTAAAGTAGGGTCTACCATTGAAGAAGTTTCTACAGCAGCTGAACAATATTTAGGAAAAGAAACAGAAGAGTTGAAAATAGAAGCAAAAGAAGTTTTAGAAGGGCATCTACGTGCTATTTTATCTTCTATGACAGTAGAAGATGCCTATAGTAATAGAGAGCAATTTGCTCAAAAGGTACATGAAGTAGCTTCTACAGATTTAAAGAAGATGGGACTTCGCATCGTTTCCTTTACAATTAAAGAAATCATGGATAAGAACGGTTACTTAGATGCACTTGGTCAGCCACAAATTGCGATGGTTAAGCGTGATGCAACAGTTGCAAATGCAGAGCGTGAAAAAGAGGCGCGAATTGAAAAAGCTCGTGCTGAGAAAGAAGCGAAAGAAGCTGAGTATCAACGTGATGCACAAATCGCTGAAGCTGAAAAACATAAAGAGTTAAAAGTACAATCTTATAAGAGAGACCAAGAACAAGCTCGCGCAGATGCAGATCTTTCCTATGAATTACAACAAGCAAAAGCGCAACAAGGTGTTACAGAAGAGCAAATGCGAGTTAAAATCATTGAGCGTGAAAAGCAAATTGAATTAGAAGAAAAAGAGATTGCGCGTCGTGAAAAGCAATATGATGCAGAAGTAAAGAAAAAGGCAGATGCAGATCGCTATGCTGTTGAACAATCAGCAGAAGCGGAAAAAGTAAAACAAATGAAAAAAGCAGATGCAGATCAATATAAAATTGAAGCGGAAGCAAGAGCACGTGCAGAAGAAGTTCGTGTAGAAGGTTTAGCGAAGGCGGAAATCGAAAAAGCGCAAGGTCAAGCAAAAGCAGAAGTACAAAAAGCACAAGGTACAGCGGAAGCAGATGTTATCAGATTAAAAGGTTTAGCAGAAGCGGAAGCGAAACAAAAAATTGCAGAGGCATTTGAGTTATATGGCCAAGCGGCGATTATGGATATGGTTCTTAACATGCTTCCAAGTTATGCGAAGGAAGTTGCAAGCCCACTTAGCAACATTGATAAAATTACAGTTGTCGATACAGGTGGCGGTGGTAAAAATAGCGGTGCCGGAAAAGTTGCAGGTTATGCGACTGATTTAATGGCAACGATGCAAGAAACATTAAAAGCTTCTTCTGGCATTGATTTAAAAGAGTTATTAGAAGGATTTGCTGGAAAAGGAGCAGTACAACAATTATCAAACGATAAACCTGTTGTATCTGTAGTAGAAGATGCGAAAAAAGAAGTAGAAAAAGATAAAGAATAGTAAAGCGGGAGGAACCTCTAGTAAGTGAGATACTAGAGGTTCTTCTGTGAATTATAATATTTCGAATAATATACATTTTTATATATTGTTTTAATTATTTAATTTATATAGAATGAAAAAGGTATGTATCAACTCTTCAATAGAGAAAGAGATAGAGAGTAGCATTGATACATTTGAATCGTATGATTTATATAAAGAAATTAAATGTAAAACAATTACATTTAAAACGGTATGGAGGGGTAGAAATATGTTTCAAGGGAAATTAAGGAGTAGTAGTTTAAAAGCAAAGTTACTTGTGTCATTTGTTATCATTTTAATTCTTCCAAGTATTGTAATTGGTTGGACGTCTTATCAGCAAGCGAAGACAAACTTTAATGAGACGATTTCACAATCGGCGAAAGACAATATAAAAATTTTGGATAATGTAATTAATAAAGAATTGGATAGTAAAAAAGTAGATGCAGTTTATTTTACGAAACTATTTACACAATCAAGTTACCAAACGGATCAAATACAAAATATCCAAAATAAACTAGAAGAATATAATAAGTTACATCCAGAACTGGAAGCCATCTATACTGGATCCAGCAATGGGCAGTTTATTCAATCACCGTCTATTCAAATGCCAGAAGGATATAATCCTACAGAAAGAGATTGGTATAAAGAGGCAGTGAAAAAAAGTGGAGAAGTAATTATTACAGCTCCATATAAATCAAAAACGACAGGAAATATTGTTATTACAATAGCAAAACAAAATGAGGATAAGAGCGGTGTTCTTGGTATTGATTTAATTATTAATGATATCGTAAACACTTCAAAGATGGTTAATATCGGTAAAAGTGGATATGTAGCAATTTTTGATCAAGATAAAAATGTGGTAGCACATCCAACGATGAAGCCAGGTAATAAGGTAGAAGAGAAACTTGAAAAAGAGTTGTACAAACAAGAAACAGGTGATTTTAATTTCAGATTAGATGGTGAAGATCGTCATATCACTTTTAAAACAAATAAGATAACTGGATGGAAAATAGCAGGAATTATGCCTGCAAAAGAAATTATTGAAGCTGCTGAACCTATTTTCTATAAAACGATAACTGTTATTGGTATTTCATTAATAATTGGCGGGATTTTAATTTACTTCATAATTGCTTCTATTATTAATCCGTTAAAACAACTTGTTATATCGTCGAAAAAGATTAGTGAAGGCGATTTAACAGAATCCATTACAGTTCATTCTAAAGATGAAATTGGACAGTTAGGAGAAAGCTTTAACGAGATGGCAGCATCATTACAGAATGTCATTTCCAATATAAATACTTCAGCAGGTCATGTAGCGGCATCTTCAGAAGAATTAACAGCTAGTATGAAGCAGACGAGTGAAGCAACGGAACAAATTACACAAGCGATAGAGCAAGTGTCGAGTGGAGCGGAAATACAAACGAAAGAAGTCGAAGAAGGCGCAACATTATTAGAAGAAGTTACAGAAGGAATTCAACGTGTGGCAGACAGTTCTTCATTAGTATCCACAGCATCTATGTATACGAAGAAAAAGGCTGAAGATGGTGGGAAGTTAGTTGAACAAACGGTGAATCAAATGCAATTAATCCATGAGTCTGTTTCACAATCAGATAAAGTTATTGTTTTGCTAGATGATAAGTCGAAACAAATTGGAGCAATCCTTGAGGTAATTCAACATATTGCAGAGCAGACAAATTTATTAGCATTAAATGCTGCAATTGAGGCTGCGAGAGCTGGAGAACAAGGAAGAGGATTTGCAATTGTAGCAGATGAAGTGCGAAAGTTAGCAGAACAATCAGGACAGTCTTCTACGGAAATTGGAAAACTAGTAAAAGAGATACAATTTGACATAAAAGAAACAGTAAGCTCTATGAAGCAAGTTGGAACAGAAGTACAATCAGGACTTGTAGTTGCAAATGAAACGAAGCAAAGCTTCGCTGAAATATTGAAGTCTACAGATGATACAGTTGTACAAATTGATAGTATGGTAGAAGTAGCGGAACAAATGACAGTAGATGCAAAACAAGTTAGTGCATCTATTAATGAAATTGCAGCTACAATTGAAGAAAATGCAGCAAGCGTTCAAAATATTGCTGGTTCTTCAGAAGAACAATTAGCTTCGGTAGATGAAATCAATGCAGCAGCAGTTCATTTATCGCAAATGGCAGAAGAATTACAAGAGATGATTGGGAAATTTAAAGTGTAATAAAAAATGTTAAGAAACGAGGTAGTAATTGTACTTCGTTTCTTTTTTTGTGAAGATAAAAATAAAGAAATATAGAGTAACCGTGTTATGATTAGTTGTAATCGCAAAAGACTGTAAATTCATTAAATTCTATCTTTAATTATGTTAGGGGAATGGTTTTGAAATTTAAAAAGTTAAAACTACAACCGAGAATCACAATAACAATTAGTACACTTATTCTAGTCGTACTTCTATTAACAAGTTATTTATTTTATTACATATTGTCTGAAACGGTAGAAGAGCAAATTGGGAAACGGGCTTTGCATGTTGCGAAAACAGTTGCTGCTATACCTGAAATAACGGAAGCTTTTCAAAAAGAAAACCCAGCTTCTATCATTCAGCCAATTGCAGAAAAAATTCGAATTGATACAGATGCTGATTTTATTGTAGTTGGAAACAAAGAAGGGATTCGATATGCACATCCTAAGCGAGATAAAATAGGAGAAGCAATGGTTGGTGGAGATAATAAAGGAGTTCTAGTAGAAGGAAAATCTTATATTTCGAAAGCAACTGGATCATTAGGTCCTTCATTACGCGGCAAAGTTCCAATCCGTAATCAGGAAAATGAAATTATAGGCGTGGTGTCTGTTGGATTTTCAATGGATGATATTCATGGAGCGGTAGAAGTATATGGAAAGCGTGTATTTTGGATTACAGTAATAGGTCTTTTAATCGGGATAATTGGTTCTATATATTTAGCCGGAAGTATAAAAAGAATGATGTTTGGGATGGAGCCAGAAGAAATTTCATCTTTATATGAAGAGCATAGTACAGTGATTCAATCTGTACGTGAAGGGATTATTGTCATTGATCACAATGGCATGATTAGTTTAGTCAATCAAGCGGCTTATGATATTCTTTCGTTAGATGAACAGCGTAATATTATTGGAGAATTTATTTTAAATGTAATTCCTAATTCAACGATACTAGATGTACTTCAAACTGGTGAAGAACAGTTTGATCGTCAATTAAATATAAAAGGGCAGGCTGTTATTGCGAACCGTCTACCTATTAAAGTAAAGAATAAAGTAACTGGCGTTGTATCGAGCTTACGTTTGAAATCTGAACTGGATCAGTTAACAGCAGAGTTATCTCAGACGAAGCAATATACAGAGGCATTACGAGCGCAAACGCATGAATATAACAATTTGTTGTATACGCTTTCAGGGCTTATCCAGTTAGAATCATATGAAGATGCTTTAGAGCTTATTCATAAGGAAACAGCGGTATATCAAGATTTTGTTCAATTTATTATGAAGCGAATTCAAAATCCATGGTTAGGTGGAATTTTAATTGGATTCTATAATAGAGCGCGAGAGTTAAAGATTGATTTTATGCTAGATCGAGAAAGTAGCTTAGATAAATTAAGCCCGCATATTGAGAGTAATTACGTCGTTTCTATTTTAGGAAATTTAATTACGAATGCATTTGAAGCAATTGAAAGAAATGAAGAGAATGATAAGAAGGTAAGGATGTTTGTAACTGATATTGGAGAAGAGATAGTAATTGAAGTGGAAGATTCAGGACAAGGGATTCATGATGAAGTCATTACTAGCATATTTTATAAAGGCTTCTCGACGAAAGAAGGCGGGAAACGAGGATATGGATTAGCAAAAGTGAAAGAGTTAGTAGAAGATTTAAATGGAAGTATTGCAATCGAAAAAGGGGATTTAGGTGGTGCATTATTTATTATTGCATTACCAAAAGAGAGAGGCGAATTGTAATGGGTGAGGAGATTGAAGTATTGATTGTAGAAGATGATATTCGAATTGCGGACATTCATCGTCGTTTTACTGAAAAGATTGAGGGATTTAAAGTAATTGGAACAGCAACGACTGGAGAACAAGCGAAAGAATGGCTAGAGTTTGTGAAGCCACAACTCGTTTTATTAGACGTGTACTTACCTGATATGCAAGGAACCGAACTTGTCACATATATTAGGAATAATTTGCATGATACAGATATTATTATGATTACAGCTGCATCGGAAACAGATGTAGTGAGGCACGCTCTACGAGGCGGAGTAACAGATTATATCGTAAAGCCACTTATGTTTGATCGATTTAAAGCGAGTTTGGAAAGTTACCAAAAAAAGATTGTGCAGTTAAAAAAAACTAATCAATTATCTATAGAACAAATTGAACATTTATGGTCTCAAAGAGGCGTAAAGGGAAATGAAATAGAATATGCCCCGAAAGGGATAGATCCTTTAACTTTAGCAAAAATAAAAAAGCATATGTTAGCAGTTGATGAAGAAGGTATTACGGCAGAAGTGTTAAGCTCAATGGTTGGGGTAAGCCGATCAACAGCGAGGCGTTATTTAGAGTATTTAATATCTGGAAAGAAAGTTCATGCGGAGCTTATATATGGGAGTGTAGGGAGACCAGAAAGAAGGTATTTTCTTGTTTCTTCATAACAAAAAAACAGTAGAGAATTACATTTCTTCTACTGTTTTTTTACGTCTTATATTGGAATAATTCCGATTACAATTCCCGTAATTAACATCACCATTGTCGTTCCAACAGCCCAAAGTAACGTAAAGCGTTGATGTTCACCAAAATCAACTTTGGCCATTCCGACTAATAAATAAGTGGAAGCGACAAGAGGACTTAATAAGTGAACAGGTTGCCCGAGTAATGAAGCACGTCCCATTTCAGCTGCACTAATTCCGTAAGCAGCGGCAGCTTTCGTTAAAATAGGTAATACTCCGAAGTAAAATGCATCATTGGACATGAAAAATGTGAACGGCATACTAAGAAGAGCTGTAATAATCGGTAATTGTGGTCCAAGAGCGTCTGGTATAAGAGTGACTACACTTTGAGCCATTGCATCTACCATTTTTGTTCCTGATAAAATACCAGTGAAAATTCCAGCGGCAAATACGAGAGAAACAACGGCTAATACGTTTCCTGCGTGAGAAGCAATACGTTCTTTCTGTTGTTCTAAGTTCGGATAGTTAAGCATAACAGCAATGGCGAAAGCGATTGTAAATAAAACAGGTAACGGCATAACTTCTAGTATGAGACAGACAAGTAAGGTAACAGTTAATAAAAAGTTAATCCATAGAAGTTTAGGGCGTTTATGAACGGCAGCTTCTACTGTGGCAGCTTGCTCATCCATCGTTTGCATTTGTTTTAAGTATTGTACATCCATAATTCCTAATCGTTTTCTTTCTTTTTTGCCAAGATAGTAAGCAACGAAAACGACCCAAATTGCACCAGCGATCATTCCTGGTATAAGTGGTGTAAAGAGCTCTGATGCGTCTAGTCCAAGAGCACTCATAACCCGAGCTGTCGGTCCGCCCCACGGTGTAAGATTTGTCACTCCTGCTCCTAACATAACAACCCCAGCTAATATAAGTGGATTCATTCCAAGGCGTTTATATAATGGGTACATTGCGGAAACCGTAATCATATACGTTGTTGTTCCATCCCCATCTAATGAAACGATAATAGTAAGAATCGCTGTACCAACAACAATTTTTAAAGGATCTCCTTTTACAAATTTCAAAATCCTACTAATGACAGGATCGAATAAACCGCTATCAATCATAATTCCAAAATACAAAATAGCAAACATAAGCATAATACCAGTAGGTGCTAGTTTTTGAATTCCTTCTAACATCATAGGTCCCATATTTGCATAAAAACCGCCAATTAATGCGAAAGTAATTGGAATTAATATTAATGCTACTAGTGCTGACATACGTTTCGTCATAATTAAAAACATAAAGACAAATACCATCGCAAATCCAAGTAGTGCTAACATGTAATCTCCCCCTCAAGAATGATTGCGCTTTCAAAATGTAACGAAAATTCAGAAAAAGTGTTTTTTATTTATCATAAAAGCATTCATTCAAATGGTAAATAATTTGAAAAATAACATCATTAGAAGCATAATTTTTATTTTGGTCATTTTGTTCACGGTAGTTAATTTGAATTTTTAAAAAGTAAGCTGCTCTCCGTAAGAATGGTAGAATAAGATGAAAATATTGAAGTGTGAAATAGGGAGTAGATTTTATATGAAAACGAGAATTGAAGAGATTTATAGTTCTTATGAAGGAAAAGTAGAAGAGATTTTTGTTAATGAATCTTCTTACGTATATGAGTGGGAAAATTTAATGATGATCCGAAAAAATAACGGTGAGCTTGAAAAAGTTGCGGTCGGTATTAGTGGAAATATAAGGTTAGTAAATGTAGTTGTTGGTCAGCAAATTAATACAGATACATTATTAGTTAAGTTAGAAGACGATTTATTAATTACAGGTTGTGAATGATGAGAGATGTGTAGAAATGGCTACACATCTTTTTTGGTCTTTATATTACAAAAAGTACATTATTTTTTCACAAATCTCACACAACTTTTTGATATGCTCCTTGTGGAAGATACGGTTAGGGAGGAAGTAAAATGAGAACAAAGTATGTGACACTTGCTATATGCTTATTCTTTGTCTTTACAATAGTAGGATGTGGTAAGAAACAAGCAGAGGCTGTAGCAATTGATGAGAAACATGATAAGTGTGATATTTGCCAAATTGGGGTAATGGATAATCAATTTGCAACAGAAGTCATTTTAGAAAATGGAAAAGCGTTAAAGTTTGATGATATCGGTTGTATGTATAAATGGATGGAGATTAATCCAGGTGAAAAGACGAAAGAAAAATTTGTTCGAGATTATGATTCGAAAGAGTGGATTTCGTTAGAAGATGCGAATTACGTATATGATAAAACAATAACGACACCGATGGCTTATAATGTCATTTCATTTGAAAATAAAAAGGATGCAGAAAACTTTGTGTCTAACTATAAAGGGAAAGTTCTTTCATATAAAGAGCTAGCAGAGCATAAATGGGAAATGAATAAAGAGATGATGGGGAACCCGAAAAAGGGAAATCACGGTGGTCATCATTAATACTAAAAAAAGACAACTACATAAGTTGTCTTTTTTAGTATTACTCAGGTGCAAATATAGAAAAGGTGTAAAAATTTTAGAAGAACGGTTACAATGGAATATAGTAACCTAAAGCAATCATTTATGTACTTTTTAGAAATGTATACAAATGCGGTAAAATCGTGCTAAACTAATTGCTTCATAATGTTAATGATGAGGCCATCAGGCACATCATTCCAATAGGTTGAGAAACATAGTATAGGTTTTAAGATAATCCGATTAAAGAAGGAATATAAAGGGCTTATGGATAAATGTACTCAAGAAGAGTTATTGTATGTGATGGAGGAATGGTTAAGAAAACATTATCTTTCATAGGAGCTGTAGTTGTGAGAAAACAAAAAATTTTATTATGTATGTTATTAGGAATTTTAATGACGGTAGTGGCTTGCGATAAGCAAGAGGAGCCAGAATCGAAACCGGTTCATGTGAAAAACGAAAAGAAAAAAGAAAAGCATAAAGAACAGGAAGAACCTAAAGAAGAAAAAAGTATAAATTTAATGGACAAACAGTTGCTACTTTCTGCGACTCTTGGAGACACGGAAACAGCTATGAAGCTGATTCAAGATGGAGCCAATATAAACGTAGAAGGTGACAACGGAGAAACTCCTATCCTTGCAGCAACGTATCAAAATCATGTAGAGACAGTTAAAGCATTAATTGGTGCAGGTGCTAATATTGAAAGGAAAGATGAGAAACAAAGTAATCCATTTCTTTATGCAAGTAGAGAAGGATATACAGACATTGTAAAGCTACTAATTAATGCAGGGGTTAATACGAAAGAAACTACTAAATCAGGTGGAACAGCACTCATTTCTGCATCTGAACGTGGCCATGTAGAGGTCGTAAAAGAGTTATTAGAGCATACAGATATTGATGTGAACTATAGAAATGATCGTGGTGGAACAGCTGTAGTAGAAGCAATCGTATTAGGAAATGGTAGTGAAAATCATAAGAAAGTAATTCAAATGCTTATTGACCACGGGGCAGATGTAAATATGGCCAATAAGGAAAATATTACGCCACTGCAATATGCTGAAAAAAGAGGTTTTAAAGATATTGCAAATATGTTGAGGTTAGCTGGAGCGAATGAAGTCGTACAGCCACAACCACAACCGGTGGAATAACAAGATAAAGAAATAAAAAGTACGAAATAATCTCATTTAGATAGACAGAATGAAGAAGTCATTTAGTATGATGGATTCAGTAATGTGTATTTGAATGGGATTTTTGTTTTGGGAAAATTGTTTGAGGGAAGGGATGGATACATAGTAAAAGGAATAATAAAGTGTGTAAATGAAACATGACAATACGAAAAAGGATACGGCTTTTTTTACAAGGAGATAAGGGATCAAAAAAATGAAGAAGTCTTATCTCTTTTATATGAGTAAAGGGTCTAGAATGAATCTTGTCCTTTTCATTATTTATTTAACTCCATTGCAACTTGTTTGCCATTTACGAAAACCGCTGCCACCGCTACTACAACTTCCATCACTTTTTTCATGTCTCATCTCTCCTTGTTTTTTGTTTCATTTCTTACTTTTAGTATAAGGAAATATAGCACTTGCAACTATCGAATTGGATGACAAGAGACTTACATTGTTGTAAGGACAATCGTTTTATTTGTAATAAATGTGATTTCGAATATGGATTCAGAAATTTCTGTTGTTTTGAACTATAATTAGAAAGAGAGTGGCTTAGAAAGAAGGGGATAATATGAAAAGAATTCTTGTTATTAGTGATATTCATGGAGAAATAGAAAAGTTCGAACAGTTATTAGAAGAAGCTCAATATGATGCAAGACAGGATCAATTGATTTTATTAGGGGATTATGTAGATCGTGGTCCCAATGCGCGTGCTGTAATTGAAAAGGTAAAAGCGTTAAAAGAAGAGGGAGCCCTCGTTCTAAAGGGTAATCATGAAGATATGATGATTAAAGCGTTAACGACTGATGAAGAACGTTCATGGAACCATTGGGTAAAAAGGAATGGTGGAGATAAGACTTTATACAGCTATGGCTTTGTAGAAGAAGATATTGTGGTTAATGAAGAAGCCTTCCAAAAACCAATTTTACAATCGCATGTTTTAGAGGAACATGTAAAATTTATTCAAGAATTAGATCATTACATTGAAACAGAAGAGTATATATTTGTACATGCCGGTGTTGAGCCATTGAAGCGAGTTTCGGAATGTGAACCATATACGTTAATGTGGATACGTAATGAGTTTCATAGTGGGTATAGTGGTGAAAAGGTTGTTGTATTTGGTCATACGGAAACAAAAACGTTTCATGGTAGTGAGAATTGCGGCGTGTATTTTGGGAGTAATCGTATTATAGGGATTGATGGCGGTGCTGTATATGGTGGCCAGTTAAATTGTTTAGAATTGCCGAGTAAAAAGGTGTACGTAGTAAAAAGTTGAAAGAGATAAGGGGAGTCTTATTTCTTTCAATTTTTTATTAAGAAAAATTTAAGAAAGAATTTTTATAATAAATCATTCAAATTTTATATTGAGAAAAACGTTAAAATATAATTATAAATAGAATTGAACAATATGGTGGAAGGTGAGAATATGCGCTTACTCGTAGTAGAAGATAATGCTTCTTTATTAGAGTCTATTGTCCAAATATTACGCGATGAATTTGAAGTAGATACAGCATTGAATGGGGAAGATGGATTATTTCTAGCGTTACAAAATATATATGATGCCATTTTACTTGATGTGATGATGCCAGAAATGGACGGTTTTGAAGTAATTCAAAAAATACGTGATGAAAAAATTGAAACACCAGTCCTATTTTTGACAGCGAGAGACTCTTTAGAAGATCGCGTGAAAGGCTTAGACTTTGGTGGGGATGACTATATCGTTAAGCCATTTCAGGCTCCAGAGTTAAAAGCGAGAATTCGTGCTTTATTACGACGAAGCGGTAGTTTAACAACAAAGCAGACTATTCGTTATAAAGGGGTTGAACTGTTCGGAAAAGATAAAGACGTTCAAGTAGATGGACAAAGTATGAAGTTAACATTAAAACAATATGAGCTTCTAGAGTACCTTGTTCAAAATAGCGGAAAGATTTTAATGCGTGAACAAATTTTTGATCGTGTTTGGGGATTTGATTCAGATACGACAGTAGCAATTGTAGAAGTGTATGTACATCATTTACGTAAAAAATTAGAGCCATTCGGTTATCAGAAAGATATTCAAACTGTTCGAGGTATTGGATATATATTAAAAGAACAATGAAAAAGGGAAGCATGTTTCAGAAAACACGCATTCGATTGACTATATTGAATTCATTAGTATTTATTATCTTGATAGGTGTATTAGGCAGTATCATTTATTCATACACATATAATCGTATTTATAATGAAGTAGATAAATCGATAGGAAAATCCGTTCAGCATAGAAAGAATTCAGATGATAAAAAACTACCTAAAAAAATTAGGGGATATCCTCCGATTGGGGATCCAAGGATAACGGAGTTAATTTGGATTGGAAACATAGTGGAGATAGGTATTGAAAACGGCAAACGCCGTTTTATCTTTGAAGATAATTTGGAAAAGTTTTCTCCAAAGAAATTAGGAACTTTGCAAGATATAGAAGTGCAAGGGCAATATTTTAGAACATTTGCATTTCAACAAGATACAAAAATAGTTCAAATTGTACGCGATATAACAGCTGAAAAAGAAATGTTAAATACTTTATTTTTAATTCTTGTTATTGGTTGTAGTGTAGGAAGTTTATGTGCAATAGGCATCGGCTTTTTCTTAGCCGGCAGGGCACTCATACCCATTCAAAATTCGTGGGAAAAACAGCAGCAATTCGTTTCGGATGCATCACATGAATTAAGGACACCACTTGCAGTTATTCAATCAAAAACGGATGTGTTATTCCAGTCACCATCTGCGACAATAGAAGAAAAAGCGATGGATATTTCTACGATTTCAAAGGAGTGTAGACGGTTATCTAAGCTTGTAACTAACTTATTATTGTTAGCACGTTCGGATTCTAATCAAATTGAGATGGATAAGAGAACATTTGAAATGGATAAATTGTTAGAAGAAATAGTAGATCCATATAAGGAAATTGCTTCATATCAAGAAAAAGAGATGATATTGAAAGTAGAACATGACATATCATTTATGGGTGATAGAGAGAGAATTCATCAAATGATGGTCATATTGTTAGATAATGCGATGAAGTATACAAATGGGGGCGGGCATATTCAAATCGATTGTACGCAAATGAGCAGCTCAATTCGTATACGGGTGAAAGATGACGGGATAGGGGTTAAAGATGAGGACATCCCAAAATTATTTGATCGTTTTTATCAAGGTGATAAAGCGAGAAGTGCGTCAGAAGGAGCGGGATTAGGCCTTTCAATCGCAAATTGGATTGTAGAAAAGCATTATGGGAAAATATTAGTAGATAGCAAATGGGGAGAGGGTACTTGTTTTGAAGTGAATTTCCCTAAAAATCAAAGAATATAAGTGAGAAGACGATCTTGTTTTTACAAGGTCGTCTTTTTTTAAGGGAAAGTTAAGAAACTATTTATAACATGTATGATATACAGAAAGTTCGCCCTATGAAGAAGCGATTATAAAAAGGTATTTGAGCAGATTATATCGATCATAATGTTATTTCGATTATGTATAGGGAATGATGGAAAAGAAAGTGTAAGAGGGAGGAATTAATTTTGAAAAAGAAAATGATGACGGTATTCACTATTGGAGTAATGAGCTTAAGCATATTAGGGGGTGCCTCTCCTTCTGAAACATCACAAGGAAAGACAAATTACACGCAGCGCAGTAAAGAACAATTAAATAATGGGAAGATACATGCGGTGCATACAGAAGAAAAGGCGGAGAATCTAGGTATTGAAACGGAAGGGAAAGAACAAATTACGCTAGAAAAAGAAATTCATGAGACGGAAGTAGGAAGAGAAGCTGAACAGTTAGGAATTTCGATTGAAAGAAAAGATGTTGGAACTCTTTCAGAAGAAATCTATGAAACAAAAGTGAGGCAAGAAGCGTTAAAGCTAGGCATATCTATAGAAAATACAACGATTGTAAATTTAATTAATCAAATTAATACGATTAAAATTAATGATGAAGCGGATAAATTAGGCATTTCGACAAATGGAAAAGAAATAGAAGACATTGCGGAAGAAATCTATGGAACGAAAGTAAGAGAGGAAGCAGGGAAGTTAGGTATTTCACAAAAAGGAAAAGAGATAGAAACGTTAGCGCAAGAAGTGTATGAACAAAAAGTGCAGGAAGAAGCAAAAAAATATCATATTGATTTGTATGGTAAAGATATATATCAAGTATTAAGCGAAATTAATGAACAAAAAGTGTTACAAATGGCAGATGAGCTTAATATGGATAAAACGAATATGAACGTTCAAGAATTAGCAGAAAAAATTAAAAAAGATCAGCCTGAAAAAGGAAAAGAACTAAATTTTGTACCGGTGATTCGCACGGATGCTGACGCGTTTTATTCTTATTTAACGAACTAAAAAGGGCGTGAGAGTGATACGGAGATGGAAGTGGTATATATGTATGGCTTTACTAGCTATAGCAGTATGGAATGTATATAAAAATGGCATTACAAAGTATGTGGAGAAGTTAACATTCTTCAATATACAAAGCGGAAAAGAAGCAGATTTTAGTAATAATGATGAAAAGGTCATCTTATCGAATGTACCTTTAATTCAGCAATTACCAGAGCTAGATAGAGGCTGTGAAGTGACTAGCTTAGCGATGATGTTACAATATGCAGGCATTACAGTGGATAAGATGCAATTAGCAAATGAAATAAAGAAAGTTGATTTTATGAACGATGGTGTACGTGGGAATCCGAATGAAGGATTTGTAGGGAATATTTATACCTTTTCTGAATCTGGATATGGTGTATATCACGGACCACTTTTTCAATTAGCGAAAAAGTATTTACCTAATAAAGCTGTGGACTTAACAGGGAAGAGTATAGAAGAACTTTATAAGAGTGTAAAATCAGGACAACCGGTAGTTATGATTACGAATGCAACATTTGCGCTATTAGATGAAGATGAATTTACTACATGGGAAACAAATAGCGGAGATGTTTCTATTACGTATAATGAACATTGTGTAGTACTGATTGGATACGATGAAGAATTTGTATATATTCGGGATCCTCTCGAGGATAGCCTAGATGTAAAAGTGCCGAGAGGAGAATTTGAAAAGGCATGGATGCAAATGGGGAGTCAGGCGATTAGTTATATGAAAAGCTCTAAATGAATTAGTAAGGAAATAGATGTAAGGAACTGTAAGAGGAGTTTTTGTGGGTGTTTTTTGTTAAGAAATAAGAGAACCTCAGCTTATTATATAGGCTGAGGTTCTCTTATTTTTTATGATTAAATATTTAGAAGTAGTGAATATGTAAAAATGCATAATTGACAAAAAAATTACATGTTATCATTATATATTGTTTTATATATGTTACTTGTATAAAATTACACAAGTATCCACATTACATAAAGGAGGATTATTATGCAAAAAATATTTAACTGGGTTAAATGTATGAGTATTAAGAAAAAATTAATCATTTCATTTTTTCTTATTTTAACTATACCAGGACTTATTATCGGTGGTGTTTCATATCAAACTGCCAAAACAAATTTTGAACAACAAATTACAGGTAAAGCAAAGGAGAATATTTCAGTTTTAAATACTGTTATTTCTCAAAATATAGAAGAGAAATTTGTTGATGCGGCGTACTTTGCAGACATTTTAACAGAGGATACATATCCAAACGGACAAGAAGAAATAGTAAGAACGAAGTTAACGCAATATATAAAACTTCATCCAGAAGTAGAAGGTATTTATATTGGAACACAGGCAGGAAAGTTTATAAGAGAACCATTTATCCAAATGGCTGATGGGTATAATCCAACAGATAGATCTTGGTATAAAGAAGCACATGAAAATAAAGGGAAAGTAATTGTTACTGCACCATATCAATCAGCATCTACTAAAAATATGGTAGTGACAATTGCTAAAGAAGTAAAAGATGGTAAAGGTGTTATAGGAATTAACTTAAATTTAGATAACATCTTAAAAATTTCCAAAATGATTAACATTGGTGAAAAAGGTTATGCAGTTATTCTAGATCAAAATAAGCAAATTGTTAGTCATCCATCTAGAAAATCAGGTGCAAAAGTTACTGATCCGTGGATTAAACCAATTTATGAAGAAAAACAAGGAAATGTGTCTTATACAGAACAAGGTGATAAAAAGAATTTAATCTTTGCAACAAATGAGAAAACAGGATGGAAAGTAGTCGGGGTTATGTTCGACGAAGAAATTACCGAAGCTGCGAATCCAGTGTTTTATAAGACTTTGATTGTCATTGCTATAGCTATTGTATTTGGTAGTGTATTAATTTATTTCATTACAAAGTCTATTACAAGACCATTAAGAAAAATAGCTGACTCGGCACATAAAATTAGTAAGGGAGATTTGACAGAGAAAATTACAATCCATTCCAAGGATGATATAGGGAAATTAGGGAATTCATTTAATGAAATGTCTGCCTCTTTACAAGATGTGATTACTCAAATTAGTTTTTCAGCAGAACATGTCGCTGCATCGGCTGAAGAGTTAACAGCGAGCGTACAGCAAGCAAATGATGCGACAGATCAAATTACAATTGCAATGGAACAAGTATCAGGTGGGGCTGAATCACAAAGTCAAGGTGTTGAAGAAGGTGCGGCTACATTACAACAAGTAAATACAGCAATTCAAGATGTAACTGGAAGCGCGGAATCAATTTCTATCTCCTCATTACATGCGAGAGAAAGAGCTGAAGAAGGGGAAGAATTGGTTGAACAAACAGCAAAACAAATGCAGTCTATTTCTAAATCGGTATCCGAGTCAGATGCTATTATTAAACTTCTTGATGAGAAATCAAAGCAGGTAGGAGCTATTTCTGAAGCGATTCAAAACATCGCTACTCAAACGAACTTATTAGCTTTAAATGCGGCTATTGAAGCGGCAAGAGCAGGTGAACAGGGCCGAGGGTTTGCTATTGTAGCTGATGAGGTTAGAAAATTAGCGGAGCAATCAGGAGAATCATCTGGAGAGATTGCAAATTTAATTGCAGAAATTAAGGCGGATATTGAACATACTGTTAAGGCGATGGATAATGTGAATGGAGAAGTTCAACAAGGCCTTGATGTTGTAACAAAAACGAAAGCAAGTTTTACGGAAATTTTAAGTTCTACTACACATATTGTTTCTCAAGTTAATCAAATGGTAGAAACAACGAAGAGAATTGCTGGAGATGCAAATGAAGTGACAAATGCTATTGATGAAATTGCAGCGGCTGCAGAAGAAAATACAGCTAGTATGCAAAGTGTTGCTGCTTCAACAGAAGAACAAGTGAATTCAATGGAAGAAATTAGTTCAGCTTCGCAAAACTTAGCTGGGATGGCCGAAGAACTACAAGCGATGACTAGTAAATTTAAAGTATAATAACAGCAGATAAGTAAGGTGATATTATTTTCACCTTACTTATTTTTCTATTCAGCAATTAGGGGAGTCATTAACGGGATGAAAAAAAGAAAAAGACTATGGAATTTATGGAAAACGATTACATTGTTAGTTTGTACAGTTGTAATTTTTTCTTTACTTGTGACAGATATATTAATTAGTCATAATGTAGAACGGACGACGGAGGATAGCCAAGCAGAGAAAGCAAAAACAATTGCACACATTGTGGCGAATGATTCAATTGTAATCGATGGTTTGATTGGGAAGGCAGATACTTCTGCAATCCAAACGTATACAAATAGAATATTAAAAAACACAGGTGTTCAATTCATTGTAGTTATGGACATGAATGGAATAAGAAAATCACATCCAAATCCTCAAAAAATAGGCTATCATTTTATTGGGGGAGATGAAGGGCCTGCATTGAAAGGAAAGGAACATGTATCGCTGGCAGAAGGAACTTTAGGTATTTCAATGCGAGTGTTTGTACCTGTAGTTTCTGAAACAGGTGAACAACTTGGAGCGGTGGCCGTTGGTATTTCAGCAGATAATGTAAAAGAGAGAGTTAGGGAAAGTAGACATATCATTTACATTGGTGTCGGAGTTGGAGTACTAGTTGGAATTATAGGAGCAATATTGCTAGCTAGACATATAAAGAAAAGTTTATTTGGTCTTGAACCTCACAGGATAGCGAAAATTCTTGAAGAAAGAAATACGATGCTACAATCTGTAAAGGAAGGTATTATTGCTGTAGATAAAGAAGCCAATGTAACTTTAATAAATAATGAGGCAAAACGATTGTTTAAGAAAAGTGGACTTGAAGAAGATTTTATCGGTAAAGATGTTGAGTTGTATATGCCTAATTCACGTATAAAAGAAGTATTACAAACGGGAGAGGTACAATTAAACGAAGAACAAAATATTTATGGAATTACGATTGTGACGAATCGTGTTCCTTTATATGTAAAAGGAGAAATAGTTGGTGCAATTGCAACATTTCGTGATAAAACAGAGGTTAGAAAATTAGCAGAAGAATTAACTGGTATTAGACTATATGCGGAAGCATTACGGGCACAATCGCATGAATTTATGAATAAAATGCATGTCGTATTAGGACTTACACACATGAAGCAGTATGAAGAATTACAGAAGTATATAAGCGGTATGGTATCAGAGCATCAATATGAAATTGGTGGGGTTATGGAGAGAATAAAAAGTCCAGTATTTGCTGGTTTTTTACTTGGGAAACTTAGCTATGCTAGAGAGAAAAATATAAAATTAATCATAAGTGAAGATTCTTACATGCCGGAAATAGATGATGAAAGTATTATTCATGAACTAATTACGATTGTCGGAAATTTAATTGATAATGCATTAGAGGCAGTGATGAATTGTGAAAAGAAGCAAGTTGAACTTGAGATACAATATGGGGATACATTAATCATTACAGTACAAGATACGGGGAAAGGTATACCAGAAGAAGAAATAGGGGCATTATTTACGAAAGGTTATTCCACAAAGGGGGATGACCGTGGTTATGGTTTGTATCTTGTAAAAGAAAGTATACAGCGAATAAATGGGGAAATTCATATGCATTCATTAGTAGGAAAGGGAACAACGATAACAATTGAAATACCTAAAGGTAGGGATGAGAGGCAAATATGATTAAAGTTTTAATTGTAGAAGATGACCCGATGGTAGCAATGTTAAATACGCATTATTTAGAGCAAGTAGGAGGGTTTGAACTTGTTCAAGCAGTTAACTCCGTTAAAGAAGCGATAGAAGTATTAGAGGAATCACGAGTAGATTTAGTATTACTTGATATTTTTATGCCTGAAGAAACTGGATTTGAGCTTTTAATGTATATTCGGAACCAAGAAAAAGAAATCGATATTATAATGATTTCAGCTGTACATGATATGGGGAGTATTAAAAAAGCATTACAATATGGTGTAGTAGATTATTTAATTAAACCATTTACATTTGAACGATTTAAAAAGGCGTTAACTATATATCGAGAAAAGCTTACTTTCATGAAAGAACAACAAAAAATTAGTCAATCGGAATTAGATTCGTTAATTTTGCAAAAAGAAAAAAGAGAACCTACTGTCACTAAAGAGCTTCCGAAAGGATTAACGAAGCAAACGATGCAATTAATTTGGCAAAAGATCGAGTCGCTGAATGGACGAGCGTTTACAACAGATGAAATGGCGCAATTAGTTGGGGTTTCAAGAGTTTCTATTCGAAAGTATGTAATGTTTTTGACTGAAATTGGAGTATTAGAAAACGAAATGGTGTATCAACATGTAGGAAGACCAGTGAGTAAATTAAGATGTATTGACCAAAATAAAATAGAGTTTTACGTATAAGCGACTTATTATAAGTCGCTTATACTTTTTTTAATTACAAAATCAATTACAAAACTTACAAAAACTATTTTTACTATTGAAAGCGTTTTAATATTGTTATTAAGAAAACAAGGAGGTGCCATATGGGAATTCAAAAGAATGTGGAAGCGGTATCATTTTCTGGAGGAAATGAAGTACAAAGAGAATCTTTCGCTTCTAAAATTATGAATGTAAAAATCGGTGTTATACCTTTACCGTTATATGTAGTATTGGCTGCTATTATTTATGGGGCATCTGTATATAATAAATTGCCAGCAGATATGATTGGTGGATTTGCAGTTATTATGATCATGGGTATTTTCTTAGGCGACATTGGAATGAGAATTCCAATTTTAAAAAATATCGGCGGCCCGGCAATACTTTCATTATTTATTCCATCATTACTTGTATTTTTTAACTGGATGAATCCAGCTTCAATGGAAGCTGCGACTATGTTAATGAAAAAATCGAACTTTTTATATTTATATATTTCTTGTTTAGTAGTCGGAAGTATTTTAGGAATGAATCGTAAAGTATTAGTACAAGGTTTCGTTCGTATGTTTATACCTTTAGTAGTAGGGACGTTAGCTTCTGTAGCGGTAGGATTATTGGTCGGTTCACTATTTGGATTTGAAATGAAGCAAACATTCTTCTTTATCATCGTACCAATTGTGAGTGGTGGTATTGGAGAAGGGATTTTACCATTGTCGCTAGCTTATAGTGATATTTTAAATGAATCATCAGCAACGTTTGTATCACAACTTATTCCAGCGGCTATTATTGGAAATATGTTCGCAATCGTGAGTGCAGGGTATATGAAGCGTTTAGGTGAGAAGAAACCGGAGCTTAGTGGTAACGGTGTATTAGTGAAAACAGACAATCAAGCAGAGTTATTAAAAGAACAAAATACAGAGAAGCCAATTGACTTCTCATTAATGGGAGCAGGTTTATTAATTGCGTGTACGTTCTTCATCTTCGGAGGATTTGCTTCTAAGTTCATCGGTATTCCTGGGGCAATCATTATGATTTTCTCAGCAGCACTTGTGAAATACTTTAAATTAATGCCAGCAAAAATGGAGCAAGGAGCATTCCATTTATATAAATTCATTTCGAAGAATTTAACTTGGCCGTTAATGGTTGGACTAGGATTGCTATATATTCCGTTAAAAGACGTAGCAGCAGTTCTTTCAGTAGGATATGTTGTTGTGTGCGCATCAGTTGTTCTTACAATGGTAGCATCAGGTTTTCTTGTAGGGAAAGTGATGAAAATGTATCCAGTTGAATCAGCAATTGTAACGGGATGTCATAGTGGTTTAGGTGGAACTGGAGATGTTGCTATTTTATCAGCTTCAAATCGTATGGAATTAATGCCGTTTGCGCAAATTTCAACACGTTTAGGCGGGGCAGCAATGGTTGTAACAGCGACAATTTTATTGAAAATGTTTTCATGATCAAACAAGCTAGCTATATTCATATAGCTAGCTTGTCAATTTAAGGGGAGATTATAAGTATGTTAGATAATCAAATTAATGAAAGATCATTGTTACTGCATAAAGAATTAGTAGGGAAAATTGAAATTACAAGTAAAGTAGAAGTAAATTCAGCGGATGATTTAAGCCTGACATATACACCAGGTGTAGCGGAGTCTTGCAAAGCAATTGCGGCGGATGAAGAAACAGTGTATGACTATACGGCACGCGGTAATATGGTGGCAGTTATCTCAGATGGAACAGCGGTACTTGGTTTAGGGAATATTGGACCGAAAGCAGCTATGCCTGTTATGGAAGGGAAGAGTATTTTATTTAAGAAATTTGCGAATGTAGATGCTTTCCCGTTATGTTTAGGTACGACTGATGTGGATGAAATCGTTACTCTTGTGAAAAATTTAGAGCCTACGTTTGCAGGAATTAACTTAGAAGATATTGCGGCACCACGTTGTTTTGAAATTGAAAAGCGATTAAAAGCAGAAACAAATATTCCTGTATTCCATGATGATCAACATGGGACCGCTATTGTCGTCTTAGCAGCTGTTATTAATGCATTAAAAGTTGTTAGCAAACAAATGGATAATGTGAAAATTGTTATTAACGGTGCAGGTTCGGCAGGAATTGCAATTGGAAAATTATTATTAAAAGCTGGTGCAAAGCGCATTACGTTAGTTAGCTTAGAAGGTATTGTTTGTGAAGGTGAATCATGGATGAACGAAGCACAAATTGAAGTTTCCAAAAAGACAAATCGAGAATATGTGCGTGGAGCGTTAAAAGAAGCGATTCATCAAGCTGATATTTTTATTGGCGTATCTGCTCCTAACGTATTAACGAAAGAACTTGTACAAACGATGAATGAGAAAGCAATTGTGTTTGCTATGGCGAATCCAATTCCAGAAATCTTCCCAGAGGATGCATTAGAGGCTGGGGCAGCTGTAGTAGGAACCGGGCGCTCGGATTATGCGAATCAAGTAAATAATGTATTGGCGTTCCCAGGGATATTCCGTGGTGCGTTAGATGTGCGCGCGACTGATATTACAGAAGAGATGAAATTAGCGGCAGCATATGGGATCGCTAACATCATTACGGACGAAGAACGTAATGCGAATTATGTAATCCCGAATCCGTTAGATAAAAGAGTTGTTCCAAGTGTTGCGGAAGCTGTAGCGAAAGCGGCCATTGATTCAGGTGTGGCGCAAATTATGAAAATACCAAGTTATTAATAGCTAAAAGCAGTGCCTAAAAAGGCACTGCTTTTTTGAGATAAGAAATCAAAATAATGAAGAAGTGTAAAATTATTTATTTGTGTGTCTTCACTATTTATTTAATTCCATTGCAACTTGTTTACCATTTACTAAAACCTCAGTTACTGCTACGATTACTTCTATCATTTTTTTCATCTCTCATCTCTCCTCGTGTCATTTCTTATTTTAAGTATAAGAGAAGAGAGATACTTCAACTACCGAAGTACATGACGTAGAAATTACATTGTTGTAAGAAAGTGTTTTAGTTTTGTCACTTTACTCAGCGGTAATTAAAAACTGATCATAATATTTTTCATTCACATATATATTTAATATCCATAATCCAGATGAAGGTAGTGACATAGTGAGAGGGAGTTCGTTTGTAGTAGAATCAATTGTATTTGAAGTAGTCCAAGTTGGTTTGGAAGTTTCTTGTTGAAAGAGTACGGGTGTTGGAGTTATTGATCCTTGTTTTAGTGCAATAATAGATAGTTTTCCAGTTGGCATTTCAGGATCTAAAAAGTACCACATTATTTCATTTTTTTCATTTGCGATAATAGGACTATCAGCCATTGCGATTTTTTCTTCGATGCCTTTTAAAGGTATTTTTTCTTGTATGAAGGAGGGTGTTTCTTCCCAATTTACATCTTTTAAAACGCTAAGATGAAAGAAGGAAGGTGCATTAACTTGAGTGGATGACGTTGCGATGGCTTCTTTTTTAGGTGTTTCTGAATCAGGTTGCGTTTGTGTGCATCCAGCGATGAGAAAAGAGAAAAGTAGCATAGTTCCGATTTTTTTCATGGTGTCACACTCCTAAATTTTATTGTTAGTGTAATTGTATTTGCTAGAAAGCGGGACAATTCCTTTAAAGTATAAAAAGAGGTCGTAAGTTTTGTACGACCTCTTTTGACATTTTCTATATTTGTTCAGTTGAAAAGGTAGGTTCATTCTCTTTTTGTGGCATCGTTAAGAAAATAACAGAAAGAACGATACATACGCCGCCTAATAATTGATATGCTCCAAAGGATTCATTTAGCCAAGCGATTGAAACGATGGCAGCTACAAGTGGTTCAATGCTAGATAAAATGCTCGTTTCTGTTGCTGCTAAATATTTCAGACTACCGATATAAAGGAGGAAAGAAAGAGTGCCACTTATGATGATAAGAATAAGCATAGAAAAAGTTCTTGATGTAAAAGTTTGTGAAAGCTGATTCCATTCAAACGAGCGATTACAAATAAGCAGGGCAATACCGCCAATTAACATTCCCCAGCCAATTACTACAGTTGTTCCGCATTCTTTAATAAGAGAGGCTGGATGAAGGGTATAAAATGCAAATCCAATTGCAGTTAATAGACCAAAAATAATGGCTTCTTTTGATAAAACAATATTTTCAATTGAACCATTTGTAATAATAAAGTATGTCCCCGTTAGTGCTGTTATAATTGCGAGCAGTTGCATAGACGCTGGGAATTTTTTTTGTCCAAATGCGACATAAATGGTAATAAGAACAGGGCCAAGAAATTGAAATAATGTCGCTGTAACGGCGTTACTAATATGAACTGTTTCAATAAAGGCGTATTGCGCACCGAGCATGCCGAGAATAGAGAAAATAATAAGTTGTATAGAATATCTAGGGTGTTTCCAAATTTGAAATATGTTTTGTTTCTTTATAAGTAAGAAAGACAAAATAAATATTCCTGCAAGCAACAAGCGAATTGTTAAAAAATCAATTGAGGATACATTAGTGTGCTGAAATAGCCACTGAATCATTGGACCAGATAATCCCCATAATGTAGCCCCTATAATAATCATAATGAGTCCGATACGTCTACCATTGTTCATTATCATGTTTCTCCTCTCCGGTATTTGATTTTTTATGTGTGACATGATAAAAGGAATTATATATAACTTCTGGTACTGTAAAAAGTATCAGATTTTAGTTTTATTAAGGGGTCAGATATTATGTTAGAATTAACGCCTAATTTAAATGTGAATAGTAAAAGAGCATTGTACGTGCAATTGTATGAGTATATAAAAAAAGAGATTAAAGATGGAACGATTCCGGCTTTAACAAAATTACCTGCAAAAAGAAAGCTGGCAAGCTATTTACAAGTGAGTAAGAATACAGTAGAAGCGGCTTACGAGCAATTACTTGCAGAGGGTTATATTGAGTCAGCATCGAGAAAAGGTTATTTTGTATGTAAAGTTGAACAAATGATTTATGTAGAAGGAAGTGAAGAGAAAGTAGAAGAAGTACCGTTTCGGGAGGAGAACTATACATTTGATTTCACCCAAACAGGGGTTGATACGAATACGTTTCCGTTCACTACGTACCGCAAGCTTATAAATGATGTATGGCAACCACATAATAATGAATTGCTTTTTCTTGGACATCCTCAAGGGGAATTGAGCCTGAGGGAGGAAATTGCCAACTATTTGTATGAATCTAGAGGTGTGCGTTGTTCAGCTAGCCAAATTGTAATAGGGGCGGGAACACAAATATTAGTGAAGTTACTTTTTCAATTGTTGAAGGGAAGTAATTATGCTGTTGAAAATCCAGGTTATCATAGGAAAATGGTCGTTTTTGAACAGGGAGAGAAGAAGGTTCAAATGTTGTCTTTAGATAGAGACGGAATTTGTATGGCAGATTTAGAAAATAGCGATGCGAATGTTGTATTTGTAACTCCATCTCATCAATTCCCATATGGAATGATTATGCCTATTACGAGAAGGACGCAGCTTTTACAATGGGCGAAGAAAGAGGAAGACAGGTATATTATTGAAGATGATTACGATAGTGAATTTCGTTATTCAGGAAAGCCAATTCCGGCACTACAAGGTTTAGATACAGATGGGAAAGTTATTTATATGGGGACGCTCTCAAAAGCTTTGTTGCCCTCATTACGGATGAGCTATATAGTATTACCGAAGAATGTAATTGAAAAATATCAAAAGGAATATTTGTTTTATACACAAAGTGTTTCAAGAATGGACCAAGAAGTGATTAGAAAGTTTTTAAATGAAGGCTATTGGGGAAAACATATTCATAAAATGCGCGTCGTCTACCGAAAAAAGAGGGATCGACTTGTTTTTGAAATAGAGAAGTATTTCTCTAATCGTGTTGAAGTGATAGGAGAAGATTCTGGATTACACATTTTATTAAAAGTGCATAATGGAATGCGAGAAGAAGAACTAATTAAAGAAGCTGCAAAATATAGTATTAAAATATATCCTGTTTCTACGTACTATAAAGACGGTACTGCGCCTGAAAATGTAGTTTTACTTGGGTTTGCAATTTTATCAGAAGACGAAATTGCGAAAGCGGTTCAATTATTACATAAGGCATGGTATACAAGAAAGTAAAAAACATCCTCCAGGCATGAGGATGTTTTTTATTATTTATTTTCATCTAAGAATAAGACCATATGCTCTTCGTCCCAATACTGTCCGTTATATTTCAGTGAACGTTCTTGTACACCGAATGTTTTAAAACCTAATGATTCATAAAGTTTCTTCGCACCATCGTTGCCAACAACAACATCAAGCATAACTTGTTCTACTTCTAAAGATTTAGCAAGTTCAAGACATTCTTTAATAAGTGCTTTTCCTGCTCCAAGTCCGCGTGCTTTTGGAGACACATATACAGAACCAATTTTAGCTTTATGTTCTTGTTTTACATATGGTTTCGTTTCCAGCGTTGCAACTCCGATTAATTGTCCATCTTTAAATGCACCTAGCGTATAGTTTTCATCTTGTGCTAATTTTTGTGCTTTATATTCAATCGCACACTCTTTATTAATAATATCTTCATAAGAAGAGCTGAAAGCTTCAGGGTTTTGCTTTAATCCTTCTACACGAAGTTCTAAGTAAATTTCTGCTTCATCTTTTGTTAATACATGGATATCCAATTATATCACCCTCCAAATCTTTGCAAATGTACCTTTACCCCGCTATTTGCGGGCAGTAAGAATCCAACTTTAAAATCCGGCGAATGCGCGGATTTTAGGTGGGAGATAACTGCCCGTAAATGCCCGATTGGTTAAAGTTTTACTTTATTTTATATTGAAATAAGAATAATTTCAAAAGGTTAGCTTATATGAGCTGATTTTATGAACAAAATAACACCAGTAGTGTTTACTACTACTGGTGTTTTCACACGCATCTTATTCAAAAGGTAGCTCGATTCTAAAGTTTGTTCCTACTCCTAATTGGCTTGTTACTAGAATGGAACCGTTATGCAATTCTACAATTTCTTTTGCAACAGCTAGCCCGATACCTTTTCCTCCAGTAGCTCTCGTTCTCGATTTATCAACACGATAAAAACGATCAAAAATATGCGGGATATCTTCTTCAGGAATACCTTCTCCTTCATCGGCTACACTTATTGTAAAAGAATCTGTTTCTGTGAGTACGCGTATCGTAATAGTAGTGTTTTCTGGCGAATGTTGATAAGCGTTGTGTAATAAATTTAACATAACTTGTTCCATACGTCTTTCGTCTATGCAAACTTCTAAATCATCTTTGCAATATACATGGAGTTGCATTTGTTTATTTGTTAATGTTGTTTTTGTTTTTTCAACCATTCGTTCTAAAAATGGTTGAAGAATCACTTTTTGTTTTTTTATAACAAACTGGTGTTGTTCTAATTGCACCAGCATAAATAAATCTTGGACGAGATCGGTTACACTATCTGTTTCATCCTCAATGATTTGTAAGTATTCTTCACGCTCTTCTTTCGTTAAAGAGTCTCTCTTTGCTACCTTCGCATAACCTTTCATATAGGTTAATGGAGTTAATAGTTCATGGGCAACACTAGCGAGAAATTCATTGCGTTCTTTTTTCATATAAGTCAGTTCACTAGATAAATCTTCAATCGTTTTTGCTAAACTTCCAAGTTCATCATTCCGTTTAATACCTAATTGAATTGGCTTATTTAACTTTGACATTTTTTCTGTTGCCTTCTTCATTTTTATAAGCGGTTCTGTAATAACACGAGAAAAAACAAAGACAGAAATAGTCGTTAAAATAATTGTTAAAACACTAATGATAAGAAATTGGTTCATGAGTTTAAGTAACATATTTTCTAAGAAAGATGTTTTTAATAACATATACAACTTACCTTGAAATCCTTGAAGTTCCAGCGGGCTTACCGTAGTGATGAATTTTGATTTTTTCCAGTTCTTTTCGACGATTAATCCGCCTTTTGGAATAGGTTCTGTTTTACAAGTAAGTTGTTTCTGCATTGCCTTTGTTACGGGTTCTGAAGTGGAAATGACTTTGCCATTATTGTCTGTTATTATGATGGCTATATCAGAGTTAGCAATTAATTCTGATTCTACTAAGTGTTCAGCTTCATTCGCGATATCGAACTCTGGATACATAGGACGGTTAGGCTTTTTATTGTATTCAGCGCGTTCGAGGTATTTCTTTTCTTTAGCAATGGCACTCCACTTTGTGCGGTTTGTAATTTTGTTACTATAGCGATTACCCTTTTCTAAAAGAGCAAGTGTTTCCTCCTCAATGCGCATGTTTGAAATGCTTTTGTAAAAAGATACGAAAGCAATTGTTTCAATACATAAAGCTAGTATTAAAAAGTATGTCCCAATTTTAAGTGAAAGTTTACTCATTTTCTCACCATACCTTATTTCATATAAAGGGTCAGTGGTATACTATTGTCCACTGACCGAAGTAATTATTCACTTTTCCATTTATATCCGACTTTATAGACAGTTTCTAAGTAATTTTCAACTGGAAATCCTTTTTTGCGTAATTTATCGCGGATATTGCGAATATGTGAATCGATTGTTCTATATTCAATGTCTGTTTCATAACCCCAAATTTTTTCGATTAAATCATCTCGGCTATAAGCACGGTTTGTATTTTGTAAAAATAGTCCAAGTAACGAAAATTCGATAGGAGTCAGTGAGATTTTTTCATCATACACTGTGACAGTATGTTTTGTTTTATCCCACTCAATACCATTGAAGCTAACAAATCCATCTTTCTTTGTACGGCGTAATATAGCCTCAATTCGTGCAACTAATACATGCTCATCAAATGGTTTTGTAATATAGTCATCCGCGCCGATAGTAAGGCCTTTCACCATATCGTAACTTTGATTACGAGCTGTTAGCATAATGATTGGAACGTTGGAAATTTGACGGATTTGATAGCAAGTATCCCATCCATCCATATTCGGCATCATTACATCTAACAAAATAATATCGAAGTCTTTTTGTTCTATTAACTTTAGTGCTTCAAGGCCAGAGGTAGCTTTCATACAAAAATAGCCACGAGGACTTAAGAACAGATCTAATAATCGTAACATACGTTCTTCATCGTCTACTAATAAAATTTTTACCATAATCTTGTGCACCCCAAACTGTTCATTCTACTTGTATAGTTTACATGAAAATGATAAAAAACTCTTTTTATGTGATTGAGTGGAAGAGTGATTTCTCGCTCAGAGTAATTGACATAAAAAATGCACTAGTTTTGCACAACTATTTTTTATAATAGAAAACGTAGCGACACAAAATACCCTATGTTGCGACATAACGTCATGTCATTTTATTTATAAAATGACAATTCCATTCTATTGTGTATGTGAGATAGAGAGGGTTTTCGTATTCACCTCGCATCGGATAAGAAAAATTTCCTATCTCACACTTTTTTTAAAAGGAGATCATACACATGAATCCAAAAGAAGAAATTTCAAAAAAAGAAAAGCAAGATCGTAATACGGTTGTCATGTGCATTACCGTATCTATGGTTATTATTATAAGTTGTGTAAATAAAATTTTGGGGATTTTATAATATAGAAAAAGCTTATTGCTTCTTAAGAAGCAATAAGCTTTTTTTCGTTATTAGGGGAATAGTTTTATATAATAAACCAAGGTAAAATTGCTAACCCAGAAGTTACAATTGCTGTAGTAAATATTAAAAGCATAGCTCGTTTGTTTTGTTTCATGTCACATTCTCCTTTATATATCAATTGAATGCTATACGTTCATTTCATGATTGGTACCTCACTAATGAAAGTGTCACTTTACCCCGCATTAATGGGCAGTAAGAATTCCATCTAAAGATTTAGTGGATGCGAAGAAGTTAGATGGAAGATCAACTGCCCATAAAAGCCCGATTGGTGAGGGCTAATAATCAGTGGAGGTAAAGCTTTCCACTGAGTAAAGTTTCACTTTATACTTTTAGTATAATGAATGGAAAGGTTTGGTACGATCGATAAAGGTGACATGAAGATTACATTGTTGTAATGAAAAAAGCACCTTCCTTAATAAGAAGATGCTTTTAAAAAACTATATTGAAGTATTAATCATTTAAGAACAGAACCATATGTTCCTCGTCCCAATATTGCCCGTTATGTTTTAATGAACGCTCTTGTACGCCGTAAGTTTGGAAGCCTAATGACTCATATAATTTTTTTGCGGCATCGTTACCAACTACAACATCGAGCATAAGTTGTTCTACATGTAATTTATCGGCATTTTCGATAATTGCTTTAATTAGAGCTCTTCCTGCTCCAAGGCCACGCGCTTTTGGGGAAACAAAAACGGAACCGATTTTTGCTTTATGTTCTTGTTTAATGAAAGGCTTTGTTTCTAAAGTAGAAATGCCGATTAAATCGTTATCTTTGAAGACCCCTAGAGTATACTTATCCGGATTGCTTAATCGTTTTGCCATAGCAGCTACAGGATCCTCATGTTTAAGAACATCTTCATAAGAAGAGCTAAAAGCTTCCGGGTTCTTCGTTAAACCTTCCATACAAACTTTTAAATATATTTCTGCGTCCTCTGTCGTTAATAAGCGAATTTCCATAGTTATAACCTCCTTGGTCGAAATAAATCCATTACTTCAATAAGATTGTGTATGCGTTTTGTTAACAGTCTCTTTTAATTTGTAAAAGAATGAAAAGATATATGCTACAATGTTTTGTTTTTAATATGTAATGAAATTATATATTAACTTCATTAACTATTCAAGTCTTTAATATATTACATTTTTATAACTAAAATAACTCCTCAACCGAGGAGTTATTTTAGTTATTCGATTGATAACCATCAATTCGATGTGGATGTGTGTAAATATTGCAAGATTCATTTCTAATAAATCCTACGACTGTAATGCCTAAATCGTGAGCAAGTTGTAATGCTAATTTTGTTGGAGCGGATTTAGATAGAACCATTTCACATCCGATTTTTGAAACTTTGAGTAAAATTTCGGATGAAATACGCCCGCTAAATGCGATGATTTTTCCTTTAACGGATATATCGTTGCGTAAACAATGACCATATATTTTATCTAATGCATTATGTCTTCCAATATCCATTCTTGATAGGAGGATATTGTTTCGATCACATAGCGCGGTATTGTGAACCCCACCGGTTTGGCGAAAGGTAGTGGAAGATTGTTGTAAAGTATTCATTAAGTGAAAGCATTCTTCAGGAGTAATTTTTACATGTATATCATGTAAATCTTTTGCTTTTGCTGCATCGTTAACGAAAATAAAACCTTGTCTACCTTTTCCGCAGCAAGAAGTGATGTATCGTTTATTATATAAAGTTTGATAGAGTGGATTTACTTTTGATGATGTTACATGGACAATTCCGTTATCTTTTTGCACCCATAGTTCTTCAACATCTTTATAGGAAGCAATAATTCCTTCAGAAATTAAAAAACCAATTACCATATCTTCAATATAATTTGGTGTGCATACAACTGTTACATATTCTTCACCATTTAATTTAATAGTAATAGGAGATTCTGTAACAATCTCATCCAGTTGTTTTGAAAATGTACCAGATTGATAGCGTACAATTGTATAAGTCTCTTGCGTAGGCCCCATATTTAATTCCCCTTTTATATGTATTTCTCTCCCATATTTATCATAAAACAATGGGGAAATAAAAACACCTATTAGCAAGGAAATCACAGATTATTTTGGTTATTATTGTATATGTACGATATAATAGAACTGTAGAATAGTGATATTTTCAAGCTTTCGTAGTTATACCTTATAACATCTAGAATCGACTTCATAAGAAAAGTATTCGGACAGAGCGTTCAAAAATATGTACAGTAATGCGATTTTGAAAACGGATTCATAATTGTGTTGTACAGTTGGTTGTAAGGAGAGGGGAAACTATGGCAGAACAGACAGTCCATGTAACCGTGGATGGTAAAGACTTTTCCACATCGGGTGAAAAGACGATACTACAATTATTTAACGAGAGTAATTTGGAACATCCTCAAATTTGTCATGTACCAGAAGTAGATCCAATTCAAACTTGTGATACGTGTATTGTAGAAGTAAATGGGAAGTTATTACGTGCTTGTTCAACAAAATTAGAGAACGGTATGCATATTGAAAGACAGTCCCAGCGTGCAAAAGAGGCACAGACTGAGGCAATGGATCGAATATTAGAGAATCATTTATTGTATTGTACCGTTTGTGATAACAATAATGGTAACTGTAAAGTCCATAACACGGTACATATGATGGGAATTGAAGAACAGAAATATCCGTATGAGCCGAAAGTAAGTGCTTGTGAAGTGGATATGTCACATCCGTTTTATCGGTATGATCCAAATCAATGTATTGCTTGTGGACAGTGTGTAGAAGTATGTCAAAACTTACAGGTTAATGAAACTATATCGATAGACTGGAACTTAGATCGTCCACGTGTTATATGGGATCATGGTGTAAGCATAAATGACTCATCTTGTGTAAGTTGTGGGCAGTGTGTAACAGTATGTCCATGTAATGCGTTAATGGAAAAAACAATGCTAGGTGAAGCTGGGTTCATGACTGGATTAAAACCAGATGTGTTAGATCCAATGATTGATTTTGTAAAGGATGTAGAGCCTGGATATAGTAGTATTTTAGCGGTTTCAGAAGTAGAGGCTGCGATGCGTAAGACGAAAGTTAATAAAACAAAAACAGTTTGTACATTTTGTGGTGTCGGTTGTTCCTTTGAAGTATGGACAAAAGATCGCCATATATTAAAAGTGCAACCTGTTTCAGATGCACCTGTTAATGGTATTTCCACATGTGTAAAAGGTAAATTTGGATGGGACTTTGTAAATAGTGAAGATCGAATTACGAAGCCATTAATTCGCCAAGGAGATATGTTTGTTGAAGCTTCATGGGAAGAAGCATTAGAAGTTGTTGCTTCTAATATGCAGCATATTAAATCTCAATATGGCAGCGACGCATTTGGATTCATTTCTTCATCGAAAGTAACGAATGAAGAAAATTACCTTATGCAAAAACTAGCCCGACAAATATATGGAACGAATAATGTGGACAACTGTTCTCGTTATTGTCAATCTCCAGCGACAGACGGTTTATTTAAAACTGTCGGTATGGGCGGGGATGCTGGAACAGTGAAAGATATAGCTGAAGCAGGCCTTGTTATTATCGTTGGTGCGAATCCAACAGAAGGACATCCTGTACTTGCTACGAGAGTAAAACGTGCTCATAAATTACACGAGCAAAAACTGATTGTAGCAGACCTTCGTAAACATGAAATGGCAGAGCGTGCGGATCTATTTATTCATCCGCGCCAAGGAACGGATTACGTATGGCTTGCAGGTATTACGAAATATATTATTGATCAAGATTGGCACGATAAAAAGTTTTTAGCTGAAAATGTGAAGAACTTTGATGAATATAGCAAAATGTTAGAAAAGTATACGCTTGATTACACAGAAGAAATTACGGGGATTTCTAAAGCTCAGTTAAAAGAAATGGCCCGTATGGTATATGAAGCAGATGGTACTTGTATACTTTGGGGAATGGGTGTAACTCAAAATACAGGAGGAAGTACGACATCAGCAGCAATTTCAAATTTACTACTTGTTACGGGTAACTATCGTCGTCCTGGTGCAGGTGCATACCCATTAAGAGGGCATAATAACGTACAAGGTGCTTGTGATATGGCAACATTACCAAACTGGCTTCCTGGTTATCAAGCAGTATCAGATGATACGCTTCGTGCGAAATTTGAAAAAGCATACGGTACAACTATTCCGAAAGCACCAGGATTAAATAATATTGCAATGTTACTTGCAGCGGAAGAAGGAAAACTACGCGGTATGTATGTCATGGGTGAAGAAATGGCTTTAGTCGATTCAAATGCGAACCATGTGCAACATATTTTATCAAATTTAGACTTCCTCGTTGTTCAAGATATGTTCTTATCAAAAACAGCTCGTTTTGCTGATGTTATTTTACCGGCAGCACCAAGCTTAGAAAAAGAAGGAACGTTTACGAATACAGAGCGCCGTATTCAAAGATTATATGAAGTATTGAAACCGCTTGGTGATTCCAAACCAGACTGGTGGATTTTGCAAAAAGTTGCTCGTGCACTGGGCGGGGATTGGAATTACGAAAGTCCAAGTGAAATTATGGACGAAATCGCATCACTTGCACCGTTATACTCTCAAGCGACGTATGACCGTCTAGAAGGATGGAATAGTTTATGTTGGGGTAGTCATGATGGTAGCGATACACCGCTATTATATGTAGATGGATTTAACTTCCCAGATAAACTTGCTCGTTTATCATTAGATGAATGGGTACCACCGGTTGTAGCGCCAGATGAGTATGATTTACTTTTAAATAATGGTCGTATGCTAGAACATTTCCATGAAGGGAATATGACGAATAAGTCGGCTGGTATTTTATCTAAAGTATCTGAAGTATTCGTTGAAATTTCACCTGAACTCGCTATAGAGCGCAATGTAAAAGATGGTGGTCTTGTAGAATTAGCATCACCATTTGGGAAAATTAAAGTACAAGCGCTTATTACTGATCGTGTAACGGGGAAAGAGCTATATTTACCAATGCATGCAACAGTAAATGAAGAGGCAATCAATATTTTAACTGGGACGGCAACAGACCTTTATACGTGTACACCAGCATATAAACAAACGATGGTGAAAATGCGTGTGTTACGTGAAAAAGGAAATCGTCCGTTACCATCTTCAAACCCGCGAGATAAAAAGCGTAATCCGCAAAATGGTGTTGAAATCGAGCAAAAGTGGCAAAGAAAACAATACGTATCACTTGTGGACTAGGGGGCGGAGATAGTGGCGAAAGAAATTACGTTAATTAAAAAGAAAGTTGTAACAGAGGAAGAACAGAAACAGCAATTAGCAGATGAACTTCTACATGAGCTATCTAATAATCGTGAAGCAGTAGAAGAAACGATGCAGCTTTTAGCACAGTTGCAGAAGGCTGGGATATTAGATGCAGCGATTAGTTTACTTGCTGCGAAGGAAGATGTTTCAAAAATCGCTGTGGAGCAATTAAATCGTGAACCCGTTAAAAATGCACTCAACAATATGATGGGGGCGGGGGAAGCGCTATCTGCAGTTGACCCAGAAGTAACGAAGCAAATCACATCGAGTTTAGTTACTGGATTGCAATTTGCAACAGATGAATTAAATAGTGGTAAAAAAACAAAAGTGATGGATTTCTTTAAAGTGTTAAAAGATCCAGATATCAATAGAGCCATTACATTCGGTTTTAGCTTCTTGAAAGCATTTGGGCAAGGATTAGAGAAAAAATAGGGTAAATGAAAAAGTGATGGGACGTAGCCATCACTTTTTTCATTGTATGTATAAGAGTGTTCATGTTAAGCGGAATATATTATTATTAAAAAGATGGATTAGAAATGGAAATATGGAATCCATCTCAAATATCGTTTTAGAATATGGAGGAATATATGCAACACCGTAAAAGACTATCTATACCAGGAGTAATGAGACATTCCTTTCAAACTGTTAGATTTGCTTTTTGGAATGTGTTAACATTCCAACTTGCTTATAAATTGTTAGCAGCGATTGTGTTTATCCCACTTTTCGGTATTATTTTCAATAAGTTGTTGTACTTTGGTGGGTATGCAAACGCAACAAATGATGAGTTATTAGCATTTTTGAAAACACCATACGGGATTTTGGCGATTTTAATTTTATCTATATTGGCATTGTTTCTTATATTTACAGAGTTTGCAGTACTTATTATCATTTCGTACTTCGCTCATAAAAGGCAAAAGGTGAGACTACGTCCAATTTTGTATAAAACAGTAACGTATTTACCTTCCCTGTTTACATATTGCTTACCCGGATTTGTTTTGTATGCAGTTGTACTATTACCACTATTAAGTATGGGATATAAATCTGCATTGATTCCTGAAATTCAAATTCCTAATTTTATTACAGGTGAACTATTTAAGACAACAATGGGGCAAGTTGGATATTATACTTTCTTTGCTGTAGTTGCCTATTTAAATCTTCGTTGGATTTTTGTTTTACCTATTATCGTTTTAGAGAAGAAGCCGTTCCGTACGGCAGCACGAAAAAGTGCGAACTTAGTAAAAGAAAGCTTCTTTAAAGTATTGTTCTTTTTAGTAGGTTTTTTCATATCTGTAGGAATCGTCTTTCTTTTATGTGTAGGAATTTATTTACTTTGTCTGTGGGGAGTGTATGAATTTACGAACCCAGAAGGGACATTTGCACTACTAGCAGAGTCAACTATTTCAGTCTTCTTAACAAGTACATTGTACCTATTTAGCTTTATTATGACGCCGTTTTATATTATGGCGTTAACAAGATTGTATTTACAAAAGGTTGCGGTCGAAGATGTTTTATTAGAAGAAGGATTAGATTATTCGAAAACGAAAGCAGATAAATGTTTCTTCCAAAAACATCGTTGGAAATTTATTGGCGTATATATTGTAGGAATTATTACTGCTGGAATGGTTGTTGCTTTCATTGTGACCTTTATTACAAACACATATAAAGAACCAATTATTATGGCGCATCGTGGTTATATTTCAAAAGGTGTAGAGAATACGAAAGAAGCTGTGCAGGGGGCTATTGATGCGAAAGCAGACTACGCTGAAATTGATGTACTGCAAACGAAAGACGGTGAACTAGCAGTTATACATGATTTGAAGCTAAAGCGTCTTGCTAATGCTAATGTTCATGTGTCAGATTTAACGATGGATGAGTTAAGGCAGCTTACTCTTAGTCAAGACGGATTGTCAGGACAAATCAGTACACTTGATGAGATCATTAAGCTGTCAAAGAACAAAATCAAACTTAATATTGAAGTGAAGCTTCATGGTGGCGAAAAAGATTTCGTAAACAAAGTATTAAAAGTGATTAAAGATAATGAATTTGAGAAACAATGTGTCATTCAAACGCTACACTATCCGCTTATTAAAGAGTTTAAACGTGCAAATCCAAATATAAAAGTAGGATATATACTGTATGCAAGTAGAGCCAACTTAAAGAATGTGAAGGCTGATTTTTATGTAGCAGAAGAATACATGTTAAATAAGAAATTAGTAAAAGAAGCAAGAAAGTTAAACAAGCCGATTTACGTATGGACGGTAAATGATATGGAAAGTTTAAAGGGATATTATAAATTAAACGTAGATGGTATCATCACCGATTATCCTGAAGATGCACGCGAAACAATTAAGATGTTAAAAGAGCAAGAAGCGGAAGAAAGTGATCTGTTTGATAAAATTAGCGAAACAACAGATGATTTATTTTCCAAGTTATTTATAAGTTACCCAGCTGCTGGCTAAATGCCTGCAGCTGTTTTTTTAGGAAAAGAATATATCTCTAAAGTATTGTACAAATTATTAACTGTATATGTATACGGAATCACTCGGGTTTCTTACATTGTTACATTATTGTCGAATAATAAATGATTACTTCTTATTTTTAGGGCGTATAATAAAAATAGAGTGATAGATAATGAAATGGCATGAAGATGCTAATAGAATCAATGTTTTATATATTTACACTATTCTAAAAATATAAACTTTTAAAAAATGATATGTTAGCGTTTTCATAACTTTTAAGTTATGCTAGAATAAGGACATAAGTTATTAATTATTACAAAAAGAAAAAAGACTTTCTTTTTTCTGTTAATTATAAGGGGGCATTTCATTATGCGTATTGGGGTACCAGCAGAAATTAAAAACAACGAAAACCGTGTGGCAATGACACCAGCAGGTGTTGTACATTTAATTCGTAACAATCACGAAGTATTCATTCAAAAGGGTGCAGGTCTAGGATCTGGTTTCACAGATGCTCAGTATGTTGAAGCGGGAGCAAAAATTGTTGATACGGCTGAAGAAGCTTGGAACATGGAAATGGTTATGAAAGTTAAGGAACCAGTTGAAAGCGAATATAAACACTTCAGCGAAGGTTTAATCTTATTCACATACTTACACTTAGCTCCAGAACCAGAATTAACAAAAGCGTTAATTGAGAAGAAAGTTGTTGCGATTGCATACGAAACAGTACAATTAGAAAACCGTTCTCTACCATTACTTGCACCTATGAGTGAAGTAGCTGGTCGTATGGCTGCACAAATTGGTGCACAATTCCTTGAGAAAAACAAAGGCGGTAAAGGTATCTTACTTGCAGGTGTTCCAGGGGTTAAACGTGGTAAAGTAACAATCATCGGTGGTGGACAAGCTGGTACAAATGCTGCTAAAATTGCAGTTGGACTAGGTGCGGATGTAACAATCATCGACTTAAGTGCAGAACGTCTTCGTCAATTAGATGACATTTTCGGAAACCAAGTAAAAACTTTAATGTCTAATCCTTACAATATTGCAGAAGCTGTAAAAGAGTCTGATCTTGTAATCGGTGCAGTATTAATCCCAGGTGCAAAAGCGCCAAAACTTGTAACAGAAGAAATGATTCAATCAATGGAACCAGGTTCTGTTGTTGTAGATATCGCGATTGACCAAGGTGGTATTTTCGAAACAACTGACCGTATTACAACTCATGATAACCCAACTTACGAAAAACACGGCGTTGTTCATTATGCAGTTGCAAACATGCCAGGTGCGGTTCCACGTACATCAACTCTTGCATTAACAAACGTAACAGTACCATATGCAGTACAAATTGCTAACAAAGGCTATAAAGAAGCTTGCCTAGGCAACGCTGCATTACTAAAAGGTATTAACACATTAGACGGCTATGTAACATTCGAAGCAGTTGCAGAAGCTCACGGTGTAGAGTACAAAGGTGCTAAAGAATTATTAGAAGCAGAAACAGTATCTTGCTAATAGAAGCATTATACAAAACAAAATCGAACAATATATAAACCAACATGATAAGAGCTAAGAGTGAAGATCTCTTAGCTCTTCTTGGCAAAAGGGGGCATACATCGTGGCCAACCTATTTAAAAAGAAATCCGTTACGCAATTGTTAGGGGAAAGTAAAAGTAAAACTTTAACGAAAACGCTAGGGGCATTCGACCTAACAATGCTAGGGATTGGTGCGATAATCGGTACAGGAGTTCTAGTATTAACAGGATTAGTAGCAGCAAGAGATGCTGGTCCAGCAGTTATTTTTTCATTCATGATAGCAGCAATTGTTTGTGGATTTGCAGCATTATGTTATGCAGAAGTTGCATCTACACTTCCTGTTTCAGGTAGTGTGTACACATATTCATATGCAACAATTGGTGAGTTTGTTGCCCATTTAATGGGATGGACATTGTTATCCGTATATGTCGTAACAACTGCCGCAGTAGCTGGCGGATGGACGGGTTATTTCAATAACTTAGTTAGTGGATTAGGACTTGAAATTCCTAAAGCCTTGTTAACGATTCCATCGCAAGGTGGTATGGTGAACTTACCCGCAATTATCGTTACGTTGGTGATAACTTGGTTATTATCACGAGGTACGAAAGAAAGTAAGCGTGTGAATAACATAATGGTATTAATTAAAATTGGTATTGTTGTTTTATTCATTGCAGTTGGTGTATTCTACGTGAAACCAGAAAACTGGATACCATTTGCACCGTACGGCATAAGTGGAGTTTTCGCCGGAGGAGCAGCAGTATTCTTTGCTTTCTTAGGATTTGATGCATTAGCAACTTCTGCTGAAGAAGTAAAAAATCCGCAACGTGATCTACCGATTGGTATTATTGCTTCGTTAGTTATTTGTACAATCATTTATGTTGTAGTTTGTCTCGTTATGACAGGTATGGTTTCTTATAAGGAATTAGATGTACCTGAAGCTATGGCATATGTGTTAGAAGTTGTAGGACAAGATAAAGTGGCTGGTGTAATTGCTATTGGAGCTGTAATCGGAATTATGGCTGTAATTTTCGCTTACATTTATGCAACAACTCGTGTATTCTTCGCAATGAGCCGTGACGGTTTATTGCCAAAATCTTTCGCGAAAATTAACAAGAAGACTGAAGCTCCAACATTTTCAGTTTGGTTAACAGGAATTGGTAGTGCTTTAATTGCTGGATTTATCGATTTAAAAGAATTGTCGAATTTAGCGAATATTGGAGCGTTATTAACATTCGCCATGGTTGGTGTAACTGTTATCATTCTTCGTAAAACGCATCCGAAATTACAACGTGGATTTATGGTACCACTTGTACCGATCTTACCGATTATTTCAGTTGCATGTTGTCTATTCTTAATGGTAAATTTACCATTAAAAACATGGATATACTTCGGTGTTTGGTTAGCAATCGGAGTAGTTGTATACTTTGTTTATTCGAAAAAACATAGTCATTTAAAAGACGATGGAAGTTCGCAGGATAATTTAGAACAAGCTAATTAAAAGGGATATAAGTATAGTAAGCCTTGTGCGTCTAGGGAGCGCGCAAGGCTTTTTTCTTTTGTGCAAAATTTACATCCTTTTTTGTATGAGAATGTAATGGATGTGGAAAATATGTGTAAGCCTTATTAAAATATGAACAAAATGTTCGGAAAAATGTATGAGATTTCATTGACACATATGAATGGACGCTCATATAATAAGAGTATAAGATATATGAATGATTGTTCATATGTTCAAATGAAGAGGTGAGCTATAATGGCTGGAAATAAAGTAGAAACACCACAAGAGACATGTTCTCAAACGATAATTCATGAAGAAGTTGTTGATCAAGTAAAACAAACAATTCCAACTGATGAAAGTTTAAGTAAAGTAGCAGAACTATTTAAAGTATTAGGTGATCGTACACGTACGAGAATATTACATGCGTTATTTGAAGCAGAAATGTGTGTGTGTGATTTAGCGTATTTATTAGGAATGACACAATCATCTATTTCACATCAGCTTCGTGTGTTAAAGCAAGCGAAACTTGTAAAGAATCGTAAAGAAGGAAAGGTCGTTTATTATTCGTTAGCTGACCAGCACGTAATTCATATCTTCGAGCAAGCGTTTGAACACGTAAACGAGGAAGAATAAAAAGAACGCGAGGAGGGAGAACGATGGCTGAAGCATTAGTGAAAAAGAAACTGGTGTTAGAAGGTTTAGATTGTGCGAACTGTGCAATGAAAATTGAAAAAGGCGTTGGGAATATAGAAGGAGTAAATTCTTGTTCTGTAAATTTCGCGACAAAAACAATGGTTTTAGAAACAGCACAAAATACAGAAAGCGAAGTTGTTACAGAAGCAAAACAACTCGTTACAAAATTAGAACCGCACATTAAAGTACAAGAAGAAAACAACACAAAATTAGCGAAAGAAGTATTTATATTAGAAGGTTTAGATTGCGCAAACTGTGCGATGAAGATTGAAAATAAAGTGAAAGAAATGCCCACTGTTTCAGCAGCAACTGTTGATTTCGTATCAAAGAAATTAAGAGTCGAAGTAGCGAATAAAAGAGAATTAGAAGCGACTATAGCAAATATAACAAATGTCGTTCAAAAGTTAGAACCAGATGTAAAAGTTGTTCGTGAAGAAAAAGGTGGTCATGACCACGGACATAGTCACGACCATGGTGAAGCAAATGTGAAAAAGATGGTAGGACGATTAGTGGTCGGCGGAATTTTGACAGCAATTGCTGCATTAGCTGGCTTACCACAAATGATAACAATTCCGTTATTCGTCCTTGCGTATTTATTAATAGGCGGAGATATCGTTTGGAGAGCGGTAAGAAACATAACTCGCGGCCAAGTGTTCGATGAGAACTTCTTAATGGCAATTGCAACACTAGGAGCTTTTGCGATTCAACAATATTCAGAAGCTGTTGCGGTAATGCTATTCTATCAAGTAGGGGAACTATTCCAAAGTATTGCGGTCAATCGCTCCCGAAAGTCAATTACTTCATTAATGGATATCCGTCCTGATTATGCGAATGTGAAGGTTGGAAATGAAACGAAACAAGTATCACCAGAAGATGTACAAATCGGCGATTATATTATCGTGAAGCCTGGTGAGAAAGTACCATTAGACGGAAAAGTAGTTGAGGGAACATCAATGGTAGATACTTCAGCATTGACTGGTGAATCTGTACCACGTGAAGTCGAAGTTGGAAATGATGTATTAAGTGGTTTTGTGAACCAAAATGGCGTATTAACAATTGAAGTTACAAAAGAATTTGGTGAATCAACTGTATCAAAAATTTTAGATTTAGTTCAAAATGCAAGCAGTAAAAAAGCGCCAACAGAAAACTTTATTACGAAGTTCGCGCGTTACTACACTCCGGTTGTAGTTATTACAGCAGCGATCATGGCGTTTATTCCACCACTTATTTTAGAAGGAGCTACATTCTCAGAATGGATTTATAGAGCTTTAGTGTTCTTAGTAATCTCTTGTCCATGTGCGTTAGTTGTATCTATTCCTCTTGGATTCTTTGGAGGAATTGGTGGTGCATCTAAAAGTGGTGTGTTAATAAAAGGAAGTAACTATTTAGAAGCTTTAAATGATGTGAAATATATTGTTTTTGATAAAACAGGAACATTAACAAAAGGTGTCTTCAAAGTTACAAAAATGGAACCAAGCGAAGGTATTACAAATGAAGAATTATTAGAGTATGCAACATTTGCTGAAGTGTATTCTAATCATCCAATTGCACAATCTATTCGAAAAGCATACGGAAAATCAATTGATGAAAAAATAATCGATGAGTATAGCGAAATTTCTGGTCACGGTACAGTCGTAAAAGTACAAGGAAAAGAAATTTTTGCAGGTAATGCTAAATTAATGAAAAAAGAAAACATTACATTTAAGCAACCAGAAACGGTAGGTACATTAGTTCACGTTGCTGTAGATGGGGAATATGCAGGTTATATCGTTATCTCTGATGAGGTAAAAGAAGATTCAAAACAAGCAATTCAAAAATTAAAAGAACTAGGTATTAAGAAGACAGTCATGTTAACGGGTGATGCAAAATCCGTTGGTGAAGCTGTTGGTAAAGAATTAGGTTTAGATGAAGTTCACGCAGAACTATTACCGCAACAAAAAGTCGAAGAGATTGAAAAAATTGATGCGGCGAAGAACGGAAAAGAAAAAGTTGCTTTTGTTGGTGATGGTATTAATGACACACCGGTATTAGCAAGAGCAGATGTTGGTATTGCGATGGGTGGTTTAGGATCAGATGCAGCGATTGAGGCGGCAGACATTGTTATTATGACTGATGAGCCTTCAAAAATTGCAACAGCCTTAAATATTGCAAAACGCACACGACGCATTGTATGGCAGAATATCATCTTTGCATTAGGGGTAAAAGGACTAGTTTTATTACTTGGTGCTTTTGGTATTGCAACAATGTGGGAAGCTGTCTTCTCAGATGTTGGTGTGACACTACTTGCAGTGTTAAATGCAATGCGTGTACTACGAGTGAAAGATTTATAAAAAAGAGGACGCAACCTGCGTCCTCTTTTTTAGGTTATTTTGTTGAAATTGACTCAATAAAATAATAACAAATATTATTTTGTAAATAAATAACGTAATATTAAAATTTACAAATAAAAAATATTTGTCGTACTATTTTAATATATTTTCCACAAAGATACATATCGTATTGAAAAAACAGAGAAGGAAAAGCTTCTCTGTTTTATTTTTGTATATTTTTTTCAACTTGTTCTCGAACGGTTTGAATGTAATTCATTTTATGATCCCAACATTCTTGACTTAAATCGACAGGGTACTCTTCGGGATTTAAAGTTCGCATATATTCTTCCCAAAATAGTGCGAGACTCTGTTCATTATATTTTTGAATATCTAATATACCTGGTAGTTCATATGTTCTTTCGCCGTTAATGAAAATGTCTTTATGCAGTTCGCGTGCTTCAAAGTTTGTTACAAATTTACTTATATACGTGTGAACAGGATGAAACATTTTTAAACGTTCTTCTTTTCCTGGCTCTTCAGAATCTAATGCAATATAATCGCCTTCTGCATGATCGTTAACTCGATTGATAATGCGATAAATTCGTTTCAGTCCTGGAGTGGTAATTTTTTCAGGGTTAGATGAAATTTTAATTGTATCATTTAACTTTCCATCAGTATCTTCAATCGCAACTAGTTTATAGACAGCCCCTAACGCTGGTTGTTCAAAGGACGTAATTAATTTTGTTCCAACGCCCCATACATCAATTTTTGCGCCTTGAGATTTCAAATGCATAATTGTGTATTCATCTAAATCGCTAGAAGCAATAATTTTTGTATTTGTAAACCCAGCTTCATCTAGTAGTTTTCTTGCCTTTTTAGATAAATAAGCCATATCACCACTATCAAGGCGAATGCCGTAAAAATCGATAAGATCTCCAAACTCCTTCGCGACGCGAATTGCATTTGGAACACCTGATTTTAAAGTGTCGTATGTATCAACGAGAAAGACACATTTTTTATGAGTTTCAGCGTATTTCTTAAACGCGACATATTCATCGCGATATGCTTGAACGAAAGAGTGAGCGTGTGTGCCTGCTACAGGTATTCCGAAGCGTTTCCCAGCTCGTACGTTACTCGTAGATGAGAAACCACCAATAAAGGCAGCTCGTGTGCCCCAAAGAGCTGCATCAAACTCGTGGGCACGTCTTGTACCAAATTCTAAAAGTTCATCATTATTTGCAGCGTGCTTCATACGAGCAGCTTTTGTTGCAATTAATGTTTGGTAATTCACAATGTTTAACAGGGCAGTTTCAATAATTTGTGCTTCGCCGAGTGGTGCATCAACACGTAATAAAGGCTCGTTATTAAATACAACTTCACCTTCTTGCATACTTCGAACGGTCCCAGTGAATTTCATATTTTGTAAATACTGAAGGAATTCTTCTTCAAATTGTAATTCTGCTAAATAAGCGATATCGCTTTCGGTAAAGCTGAAGTTTTCTATGTACTCTACAATCTTTTCAAGGCCAGCAAAAACAGCATAACCGTTCTCGAATGGAAGCTTTCGAAAGTATAAATCAAACACCGAGCGGCGATTATGAATACCATCTTTCCAATATGTATAAGCCATATTAATTTGATATAAATCTGTATGTAAGGCATAGCTATCGTCTTTATAATAAGCCATCGCGAAAACACCTCCATAATTTGGTTATAGTATACCAATTTTTCACCGCTCGTAGCAAAGAATGGATATGAAAGTAGAGTCAAGAGGGAAAAAAATGAAATAATGCATATTTTTTAGAAAATTAACATTTATCAATTTATATTTCTCAAGATTTTATGTATTATTAGAGTAATGGGGGTAATGAGAATGGAGGAGGACAATGCAACAAACATTAGAAAAAATAGGCAAACAAGTCTTTTATAAACGGCTACAGCAAAAAATGACACAAGAAGAATTATGTCAGGGCATTTGTTCTGTCTCATACTTAAGTAAAATCGAAAATGGAAAGATCGAGGCATCAGAAGAAATTCTACAATTGCTCTGCACAAGGTTAGAAATTGCCGTGACGGATTTGAGAGATGTAGAAGAAGATGTGAAGGGGAAGCTAGATGAATGGTTGAATGCACTAATCCGTTTGGATAAGGCACAGATTGAACGCATACGTAAAGAACTGGAAGAGGATATGCAAAGTGTTCAAGATTTTGAAATCATAAATTATTATAAATTACTTAATATACGCTATTTACTGATGAAAAGAGAATTGTCGGCAATCGCAGAAGAATTAGAGAAGCTTAAGAAGGCATATAAGAAATTTTCACCTTTTCAGAAGTTATTATATACGTATAGTAAGGGATTATTATGCTGTTTACAATATAAGTGGAAAAAAGGATTAGAGGATTTACTTGAGACAGAGATCATGGCTAAAGAACTTGGATATCATGAGACAGGAATTTATTATAATATTGCACTTACTTATAGTCATTTGGAAATTCAGCATCTTACTTTACATTTTGCGAATATCGCATTAGAGGCATTTAGGAGTGAGTATAAATTTCGGAATGTGATAAATTGTCAAATTCTCATTGCATTGAGTTATGCAGAACAAGGGCAATATGAAGAAGCTTTAACAATGTATGAGAATATATTGAGGGAAGCGGAGGCTTTTGCAGATAAAGATGTTCTTATGTCTATTACTCTAAGTAATATGGGGAATATATATTACAAAAAGAAAAAATATCAGCAAGCAAAAGAGCACTATTTAGAGAGTTTACAACTTCAAAAACAAGTAGATTTAAATTATATAGATACAGTATATGAAATGGCACTATCGTGTATTAAATTAGAGCAGTTTGAAGAAGCGAAAGAATGGATTAATAAAGGCGTTACTGCTGCTAAACGTGAAGAGCGTTTTAATACAAAATTATATTTGATCCTTATGCTTCAATATAAGTATTTTGGAGAAGCGAAAGAATACAAAGAATTTTTAGAATTAGAAGCGATACCTTTTTATAAATCAGCAGGAAATAAAATTGAATTAAAGAAAGTATATATAGAACTTGCAGAATATTTTGCTCAATCATTAAAATTTGAACAAAGTAATCAATATTATAAATTAGTTATTGAAATGTTAGAAAATCATAAGGAGGATGGAAAATGAAAAAAGTAGTAGCTGGAATTTTAACATTGGCAGTAGTGCTTACAATTGTTGGTGGAGTACAATATACGAATAAGCCAGATACTTATGCATTAGATGCTAATGCATCGCAAGAAGTAAATTTATAATATTGAGAAACCCCTTTCCAATCGGAAAGGGGTTTTTTCAATATTTGTTCCTCAAAATTCTACAAAACTTGAGAAAATAATTATTTGAATTTTTAGTATATTAATAGTGGAAACATAGTGCTACGATAAAACTACTCTTTTTCAAAAAATAATTTATTAGGGGGAAGATTCATGAAAAAGAAAAGTTTAGCGTTAGTGTTAGCGGCAGGAATGGCAGTTACAACGTTTGGAGGGACAGGCTCTGCATTTGCGGATTCTAAAAATGTGCTCTCTACGAAGAAGTACAATGAAACGGTGCAATCACCTGAGTTTATTTCTGGTGATCTAACTGGAGCGACTGGTAAGAAAGCAGAATCTGTTGTGTTTGATTACTTAAACGCAGCAAAAGGTGATTATAAGTTAGGGGAAAAGAGTGCGCAAGATTCTTTCAAAGTAAAACAAGTGAAAAAAGATGCTGTAACTGATTCAACAGTAGTACGTATGCAACAAGTATACGAAGGAGTACCTGTATGGGGTTCTACGCAAGTAGCTCATGTAAGTAAAGATGGTTCTTTAAAAGTATTGTCTGGAACAGTTGCACCTGATTTAGACAAAAAAGAAAAGTTGAAGAATAAAAATAAGATCGAGGGCGCAAAAGCAATTGAAATTGCGCAAAAAGATTTAGGTGTTACACCTAAGTATGAGGTAGAACCAAAAGCGGACTTATATGTATATCAAAATGGTGAAGAAACAACATATGCATACGTTGTAAATCTAAACTTCTTAGATCCAAGCCCAGGAAACTACTACTATTTCATTGAAGCAGAAAGCGGTAAAGTATTAAATAAGTTTAATACAATCGATCATGTGACGAATGATGATAAGTCACCAGTTAAACAAGAGGCTCCTAAGCAAGATGCAAAAGCAGTTGTAAAGCCTGTAACAGGAACAAATAAAGTAGGAACTGGTAAAGGGGTATTAGGAGATACGAAATCGCTTAATACAACGTTATCTGGATCATCTTACTACTTACAAGATAATACACGCGGGGCAACGATTTTCACATATGATGCGAAAAATCGTTCAACATTACCAGGAACATTATGGGCAGATGCAGATAATGTTTTCAATGCAGCGTATGATGCAGCAGCGGTAGATGCTCATTACTATGCAGGTAAAACATATGATTACTATAAAGCTACATTTAATAGAAATTCTATTAATGATGCAGGAGCGCCGTTAAAATCAACAGTTCATTACGGAAGTAATTATAATAATGCATTCTGGAACGGATCACAAATGGTATACGGAGATGGTGATGGTGTAACGTTTACTTCATTATCTGGTGGAATTGATGTAATTGGTCATGAATTAACGCATGCGGTTACGGAAAATAGCTCGAATTTAATTTATCAAAATGAATCAGGAGCATTAAATGAAGCAATTTCTGATATCTTTGGTACATTAGTAGAGTTCTATGATAACCGTAATCCAGATTGGGAGATTGGTGAAGATATTTACACGCCTGGTAAAGCAGGAGACGCACTTCGCTCTATGAGTGATCCGGCGAAATATGGTGATCCAGATCATTATTCTAAGCGTTACACTGGTTCAAGTGATAACGGTGGAGTTCATACGAACAGTGGTATCATTAACAAACAAGCTTATTTATTAGCAAATGGTGGTACACATTCTGGTGTAACTGTAACTGGTATTGGTAAAGATAAGTTAGGTGCAATTTATTACCGTGCAAATACACAATATTTCACGCAATCTACTACATTTAGCCAAGCTCGTGCTGGTGCAGTACAAGCTGCAGCTGATTTATATGGTGCGACTTCTGCGGAAGTAGCAGCAGTTAAGCAATCATTTAGTGCTGTTGGTGTAAACTAAGGGTTTAAGAGAGTATTATTAATAAAATACTTCAAAAATAAAGAAGGAGCCTATGCTCCTTCTTTATTTTTTTCTCCATTTTTTCCACAAATAAAACAATCCAACACAACCCGCTATTGTTACAATCCACTTCGCTTCATTCGTTCCATTCATGACATGATAGGCAGAATATACTTCGATTAACAAAGCCGGTATTTTACCTATTGTGCTGGCAATACTGAAAGAGAGTAATGACATTTTGCCTAGAGCGGCAAATAAAGTAACGATACTTGATGGGATGAAAGGTATGAATCGAAACGATAGAACGAGTAGAAAGGCCTCTCTACCTTCTACATAAAGTAGGCGTTCTACCTTTGGATACTTATTTACTTTGTTGTGAGTGAATTTCTGAAGGCCTATACGATAAATATAAAACGAGATAATAGCCCCTAATGCCTCACCTGCGATCGAAATAATGGTCCCGTTTGTTACACCAAAGAGCTGTATGTTAATAGCGGTCAAAAAAATACTAGGGATAAAACCTAAAAGACTGATGATGACGTTAATTAAGATACTAAGTGGAATTGCGATTGAATAATAGTCTGTTAAGAAGTTTTGAATTGTTTCAGCCATTGTTTAAAATCCTTTATCTTTTTTTGCATTACACCATATTTCCATTGTGTAGGCAAGCACAAATTTACATAATGTAGAAAACGTTGATAAAACACCATCAATATACCTTATATAGGTATTGGGTATATTGAATTGGGGGTATATTTTATTTTTTAGAAAATCACCAAAAAACTCTTTTTTAAAGGGAATGTTTAGCTATTTTAGGGGTGATTTAATCTGGGAAATAATTATAAAAACATAGGGGTATATTTCGGAGAGGGTCCAAAATAGTAGTTTGATGAAACTAGGGTGGTAATATGGCAAAATTGATGAGGAATTTTAAAAATGTATATGTTTTTTCGTTGTGAAATTGACTTTTAGTGAAGTTACGATAATAATCATGGAAGAGGTGATATTATGAAACGAATAAGTAGTCTTCTCTTGAGTAGTTTATTGGCATTAATGCTGATCTTAAGTGGATGTGCAGGAAAAGAACAAAAAACAGAGAAACAAACAGGGAATCAATCGACATCAGTAGAAAAAATTAGTGATAATATTTTAGATGAAATGGAAGGGCCACCTAAAAATGGTCATACGATTGAAAGACATGTAGGAAAATCAGAAGAGGATTTGAAGAATCGCTTGAAGACAGATAAAGTATCAGCGGCAAGTACATACTATGATAAGGAAACAGCGACGAAAGCTGTAAAAGATAGTTTGAAGCAGCATGATAAGGAAATTCAAGATTGGTTAAAAAATTCTAAAGAGGCTCGTCTCGTATTAAATACAACTCATTCATTCCCAGTTGGAAAAACGGTAATAAAGAAAAATATGAATGTAAAAGACAAGTTAGTAAAAACTGTTACTGTTTTGGCGAGAGATAAGTCAGGAGATTTAGGATATAAGATCATTACTTCTTATCCATCTGATAAATAAGAAGGGGGAGTAAATATGTATACGACATTACAATATTTTCTCAAATCGTATTGTACGTTAAGTATCCATGAGGATGAGATAGTAGGCGTGATGGAAGAGTTTATAGAGCAAGAAGATGAAGAAATTGTTTTGAAATTACGCAATGAATTATTATATATGAAGAAAAAAAACGCTTGGGAAGAGGCGTGTGTATTAGCTGCGAAGCAAGGAAATCGCATGTGGTCTTTAGAAGAAACGAAAGACCATCTTGAAGCTTTTTTACTACTATTGCAAAAGAAAAAGGCGTGAATAGATCACGCCTTTTTGTTTGCCAATTTGATGGTGTCTCATTGTGTTGGGGCACTTTTATATACGCTTTTTGAAATTTGTCCATTTGATACTACTTCACCGTTTTGTGTTACTTTTTTATACGTAACCGCTGTTATTTTATCACCAGTTCTACTAACTACTTGAGAAGAAACTTCAACATTTTTACCAGTATTTGTACCAAAAATGCGAGTAGTAATACTACCGCCATTTGAAAATGCTTGAATATAAATATGATTGCCTGTATTGTTTTTAAATTTTAAATCCGGACCATAATCTGCCACTGCTGCATCTTGCCCAAGTGGTAAATAATTTACGGGCATAGAATGATTGCTTCGAGAAACAATTCCTAAATCTGCTCTTAAAGCTGCGCTATATAAAGTGCTACTAACTTGGCAAACGCCTCCGCCTGCACTTTGTATAACTTTACCTTGTGAAAATACTGCTGCGGATTTATAACCATGGGCAGCATCCGTTACGCCAACACGGCCATTAAAACTAAACGTTTCATCAGGTGCGACAATAACTCCACTTAAAGTATTAGCTGACTTATTTACGTTATAGGACTGGTTTCCATTCCGACCAGCCATTGGAGTTGAATATTCAGCAATTACTTCTTTAATCCCCATTTTCTGTATATCTTCTGTAGAACGCTCAGGTTTTAAGAGTGTAACTGGTAATGTAACGTCCGATGAGCCAGAAGTAATGGCCTGCTGCGTTAAATCAGTTAATTTTCCTTTATCAATTTTTTCTCCATTTTGACTTTGGCTAATATTTACTGTAGAGCCTTCAACACTTAATTCTGCATTAATAGGATTTTTTAATGTTTCATTATATTTATCCTTCATAAAGCTTTCATAAGCAGTTGTATTTAATTGAGCTGTTAATTTATAGTCACGTTTTAATTCACCGTTTTCGGCCTGCTTCCGCATTTGGTAACGATTCATTGCGTTTCCTTCTTGTTCTTTAAAGATTTTGTCAATAATATCTTTTTCCTTATAATTTATCCCTAAATCTTTCCATGTGTACGTTTGTTTATCATTTTGGAATATGTAGGTAAGAGATTTTTGATCTAATTCAGTTACCTTTTGATTAATAATTGCTTGAATATCTTTTTTATTTTTTCCATCGAGAGAAATACCTTCAAATGTAGTATTTGGTAATGCAGTAGTATCTAATTGATTATTTAGTTTGGATACATATTGATATCCACCAACACCGCCTACACAAAGTAATATGCCCCCAGTAATTGCAGAACCGATCAGTATTTTACTTAGCTTCATTTATTTCCCCCCAGAAATTTTTGTATAAATATATGTATTACATTTTTTGTATAAAAATGATGAAAATAACATTATGTACGTACTAGTATACTATTATTTCCACTATGTGTGTAATGTTTTTATAAAAAACGTTACACTGTTGTAATAATTGTATCTTTTTGTCACAATATGTACGAGGAATATGTTGAAAATTATAATAAAAAGGCTGTCTAGAAAGATCTAGCAGCCTTTTTATTATAATTTTTTATGTTCATTTTTATTCGTAACACCGAGATGTTCTTGTAGTGTTGTCGAAATATTATTGACGCTTTTTTCATTTGGAACGTAATAATAAATACCACCTATATATTTATCAGTACCTTCTACTTGCATTTTGTCCATTTTCAAATTGGAATCCATTGAATTTTTGGCAATTGTCATCATATCATCAAAAGTTAAATTTGTTTTTAAGTCTTTATCGACAGCGTCTAATAGGGCACCGATTTTATTAATGGAATTAAGAGATAGTGCTTTTGCAGCAATAGCTTCTAAAACAAGCTGTTGTCGTTGACCGCGCATATAATCACTGTCGATATGACGAGTTCTAGCTAGCGCTAATGCCTCTTCTCCATTTAAATGTTGACGTCCTTTTTTCAGATGAATAGCATCTGCTTCGTCTTTACTATTTTGTTCTGAAAACTCAACCGGAACATCGACAGTAATACCACCAAGAGAATCGACAATTTTGATAAATGATTTAAAGTTGAATTTTACATAGTAATCAACTGGAACATCTAAAAATTTCTCCACTGTATCAATTGTGCTATCCACACCACCGAATACGTGCGCATGTGTAATTTTATCGTATTTATCACGTGATTTAATGTAGACACGTGAGTCACGTGGAATACTCACAAGTTTAACAGATTTATCGTTTTTATTAATTGTTGCAAGTAATAGCGCATCCGTACGAGTTGCTTTTCCATAACTCTTGTCCCTAATATCACTTTCATCAACACCCATAATAAGTACGGAAATGTTGTCAGTCATAGGTTTCACAGCTTTTTCACGTTTGCTGGATTTATCCCCGCGGCCCAGTTCAGAATAGGCATTACTTAATACAGACTTTGCTTTACTGTATATATGGAAGGAGTAACCTCCTGCTCCAAGTGCTATAATCAGTAATGGAATAAGAAGGAACCAGAGTAGGCGTTTTTTCTTTGAGTTTCCTTTTTTGGCTCGGGTGTCTTTGTTCATATCGGATTTCATCATTTTTCTCCTTTAAAACTATCAAAGTGTATACATCTAGAAGCGCATTCAAACACATAAAAAATATTGTACGCTAAATAAAAGCGATTGTACATGTATAAAAAATAGATGTCTTGATTATTTATAAGACACCTATTCGTTATTGTATACAAAAGATAGGGATAAGAAAATGATAAAATTTTACCTAATTACAACATAATGCTTACGATAATTGCAGATAAAATGCTAACGAGAGTAGCTCCATATAGTAATTTAAGGCCAAATCTGGCAACGACGTTTCCTTGTTCTTCGTTTAACCCTTTTACTGCACCTGAAATAATGCCGATAGAAGAAAAGTTGGCAAAAGAAACGAGGAAAACAGAAATGATCCCCACTGTACGGGGAGAAAGGCTATTAGAAAGTTTACTAAGGTCCATCATTGCCACAAATTCATTCGTTACAAGCTTCGTTGCCATAATGCTACCAGCTGTGACAATTTCAGAACTTGGTACACCGATAAGGAATGCAACAGGCGCAAATACGTAGCCGATTAATTGCTGGAAAGTAATGCCGAATATAATGAGGAATAGGTCATTAATGCAGCTAATTAATGCGACGAATCCGATGAGCATAGCGCCGACAACGATGGCTACGCGAAAGCCATCTAGAATGTATTCTCCAAGCATTTCAAAAAAGCTTTGCTTTTCGCCTTTAATTTCTAAAATATCTTCGTCATCTTTCACGTCGTAAGGATTGATGATGAGTATGATAATAAAACCACTAAATAAATTGAGAACGAGTGCGGTTACTACATATTTAGGCTCGATCATTGTCATATAGGCACCTACGATAGACATAGATACGGTTGACATGGCAGAAGCGCAAAGTGTATAAAGACGGTGTTTTGGAATTTGAGCTAATTGCTTTTTAACTGTAATAAAAACTTCTGATTGGCCGACAATGGCAGAGGCGATAGCGTTGTAAGATTCTAATTTCCCAAGACCATTTATTTTGCTAAGGAAGTAACCGATCCAATGAATAAAAAATGGTAGTATTTTGAAATGTTGTAGTATACCAATTAAGACGGAAATGAAGACAATTGGTAATAATACAGTAAGGAAAAATGACATTTCACCTTTATTGGCAAGACCGCCAAATACAAAGTTTATACCATCAGCAGCATACTCGAGTAGCTTTGTAAACAGACTGGAAATGACCCGAATAAGTATGAGGCCGATTTCTGTATTTAATAATAAATAGGTTAAAATCAACTGTATAATAAGCATGATGAAAATTGGTTTAAATTTAATATGTTTCTTATTGTTGCTAGCAATATAAGCAAGGAAGAAAACAACGATAAGTCCCACGAAAAAAGTAATAAATTTCATAGTAAGCCCCCTAAAAGAGATATTCTGCTATATATGTTTTTCATTTCAAGGGAGAATATGCATCTTTGGTAAAGAAAGGAATAGAGAGAGCATGAATATATGTAGAGTGCACCACGTTGCAATTATTTGTTCGAATTATGAACTGTCAAAGGATTTTTATACTCGGATATTAGGTTTAAAAGTGATAAATGAAGTATATAGAAAAGAACGAGATTCTTATAAGTTAGATTTATGTGTAGGGGAAGAGTATCAAATTGAATTATTTTCATTTCCTAGTCCACCTGAGCGCCCCAGTTTTCCAGAAGCAGCTGGACTTAGACATTTAGCATTTGCTGTTACAAATATAGAAGAAGCTGTAAACTATTTAAAACAATGCAGTGTGGAGACTGAAGCGATACGTATGGATGAAATTACGGATAAAAAATTTGTCTTTTTCCAAGATCCTGATGGCTTGCCTTTAGAATTGTATGAGGCTTGAAATTGGTGAATTTTATACAGGGTTGCTTTCAAATAAATGAAGAAACTAAAGTGAAACTTCTTTTTTAAAGGAGGTGTAACTTTAGCTAAGAAAGCTAAAGGACATATGTGGATATTTTAAAATTATTGATGGTAGTTATCCTTATTGCGTTAACAGCATTTTTTGTAGCTGTTGAGTTTGCAATTATTAAGGTACGTAGCAGTCGTATTGATCAACTCGTTAGTGAGAAACGACGAGGAGCATTGGCAGCTAAAAAAGTAACTTCGAATTTAGATGAGTATTTATCAGCATGTCAGTTAGGTATTACAATTACTGCTTTAGGGCTTGGGTGGTTAGGAGAGCCCACTATAAAACATATACTCGAGCCGTTGTTTTTAAAACTACACCTATCTCCTGCAATTGCAAGTACAGTTTCATTTATTATTGCCTTTGCAGTTATTACGTTTTTACATGTTGTCATTGGTGAACTTGCTCCGAAGACGCTCGCTATACAAAGGGCAGAACAAGTTAGCTTATTATTATCGAAGCCAATTATTTACTTTTACCGAGTAATGTATCCGTTTATTTGGGCTTTAAATGGTTCTGCAAGGCTTGTGACAGGGTTATTCGGATTACATCCGGCTTCTGAACATGAAGTTGCTCATTCGGAGGAAGAATTACGATTAATCTTATCCGAGAGTTATGAGAGCGGAGAGATTAATCAAAGGGAATTTAAATATGTAAATAATATTTTTGAATTCGATAATAGAGTCGCAAAGGAAATTATGGTACCTCGTACGGAAGTTGTAGGTTTATATGAGGACGAACCATTTGAAACACATATTAAAATAATCGCACAAGAAAAGTACACGAGATATCCCGTATTTGGTGAAGATAAAGATGAAATTATTGGGATGGTTAATGTAAAGGATTTATTTATTCGTTATATGGATGGTAATCGAGACGAGGGGTGCTCGATTAAGCCATATACAAGACCAGTTATTGAAGTGTTAGAAAATATTCCTATTCATGATTTGCTATTACAAATGCAAAGAAAACGAATTCCATTAGCTGTATTATATGATGAATATGGTGGTACAGCGGGGATCGTTACACTAGAAGATATTTTAGAAGAAATTGTTGGAGAAATCCGAGATGAATACGATGAAGATGAACACCCGCCTATAGAGCATATAAGTGAAGGCTATAAAATCGTAGAGGGAAAAGTGCTTATTAGTGAAGTAAATGATTTATTTGGCCTACACTTAATCGCTGCTGATGTAGATACAATTGGTGGCTGGATTATGGTACAAAAGCAAATCGTTGCTGAAGGAGATATTATTGAAAAACACGGCTTTTCTTTTAAAGTTCTTGAAAAGGATATGCATCAAATTAAACGAGTGGAAATAAAGAAGGTAGAAGAATGATTTTCTATAAATTTTTATCCCGCTATTTGTGGGCAGTAAGACCCCTACTTCAAAATTCAGCGAAAGCGAAGAAGTTAGGTGGGGGATCAACAAAACCCCCACTGATTAAAGTTTCACTTTATAAAAGGTATATATAGAAAAATAAATGTTTGCGCTTTCAAAAAAGGTGCTATATAGTGAAGGTGGATACTGAAAAATTCTTCTGAATGATACTCGTTTTTTTAGAGGCGAATTTTTTAGATAAGGATTTAGAATGAAAAGTATAGGTGATGAAAATGATAGCAACGAAGGATATACGTATAGAGAAAGATTTTTTAGGTGAAAAGGAAGTACCGAGTGTAGCTTATTATGGGGTACAAACATTACGTGCTGTAGAAAACTTCCCGATTACAGGATATCGCATTCATCCGTCACTCATTACGGCAATGGCAATTGTGAAAAAAGCGGCGGCACTTGCAAATATGGATACTGGTTACTTAGCTAAAGACATTGGATATGAAATTGCAGAGGCAGCGCAAGAAATTGTTGATGGGAAATTCCATGATCAATTTATCGTGGATCCAATCCAAGGCGGTGCTGGAACTTCTATTAATATGAATACAAATGAAGTAATCGCTAATCGAGCTTTAGAACGTATGGGATGTGAAAAAGGCGAGTATGTGAAAATTAGCCCAAACACGCATGTGAACATGGCTCAATCAACGAATGATGCGTTTCCAACGGGAATTCATATTGCAACTCTTATGATGTTAGAAGAACTTCTTATTACAATGGAAGAACTTCATGCTGCTTTCCGTGAAAAAGCAAAAGAGTTCGACCACGTCATTAAAATGGGACGTACACATTTACAAGATGCTGTTCCGATTCGTCTTGGACAAGAATTTGAAGCGTATAGCCGAGTGCTTGAGCGTGATATAAAAAGAATTAAACAGTCTCGCCAACATTTATATGAAGTGAACATGGGGGCGACAGCTGTTGGTACGGGATTAAATGCAAACCCTACGTACATTGAACAAGTGGTTAAACACTTGCGAACATTTAGCGGATTACCACTTGTTGGTGCAGAGCATTTAGTTGATGCAACGCAAAACACAGATGCATACACAGAAGTATCTGCCGCATTAAAAGTATGTATGATGAATATGTCTAAAATTGCAAATGATCTTCGTATTATGGCATCTGGTCCACGTGTTGGATTGGCGGAAATTCAATTACCAGCTCGCCAACCAGGTTCATCTATTATGCCAGGTAAAGTAAATCCTGTTATGGCAGAAGTAATTAATCAAGTTGCTTTCCAAGTGATTGGTAATGATCATACAATTTGCTTAGCATCAGAAGCAGGACAATTAGAGTTAAACGTAATGGAGCCTGTACTCGTATTTAATTTAATTCAATCTATTAGTATTATGAATAACGGATTCCGTGTATTCCGTGAATATTGTATTAAAGGAATTACAGCAAATGAAGAATTGCTGAAGCAATATGTAGAGAAAAGTGTTGGAATTATTACAGCGGTGAACCCTCATATTGGTTACGAAGCAGCATCTCGTATTGCACGTGAAGCAATTGAAACAGGAAAATCTGTTAGGGAGCTATGTTTAGAACATGGTGTACTGACAGAAGAAGAATTGGATATTATTTTAGATCCATTCGAAATGACGCATCCTGAAATTGCTGGAGCTTCTTTATTAAAGAATAAGAAGATGTAATATGAAAAAAACACCGATCCAAATGGATCGGTGTTTTTTTAAAAGATATTAAATACAGAGTTTAATTGAAGTAAGCTAATAATAGCTAAGAAGATTAAACTGTATTTCATCGCTGTTTTAAATAGGGCAGACTCTTTACCAACTAGTCCAACTGCTGCACAAGCAACGGCTACAGATTGTGGTGAAACCATTTTTGCCATTGTACCACCTACTACGTTTAATGCAACAAGAGTAGAAGGAACGATATTTAATTGATCTGCAGTTACTGCTTGAAGCGGTGCGAATAATGAACCACTTGATACTACTGAACCTGTAATGAATACGCCAATCCATCCTAAGATTGGAGAAAGAACTGGGAATGCATTACCAGTAGAAGAGAATGCCAGTCCAAGTGTAGATGACATACCAGAGTAGTTCTCTACGTAGGCTAAAGCGATAACGCTACAGATTGTATATACTGGAGCTTTTAGTTCTTTCATTGTTTCTACTATTAATTCTTTAACCATTTTACCTTTTACGCGGTAAACGATAAGTGAAACAATAATTGCTAATACGATTGCAGTAGTTGTAGATGAGAATACATCAAACTTGAAAACAGCCGCGAAAGGTGTATCAGCTTTTGTAATTGGTGTAGTTTTCATAACAGCATTATGAAGACCAGGGAACTGAATGTTAAATACTAAGTTTGCTAGTGCGCCATCCGGAGCAAATAAAGCTTTAATTGGTTTTAAATTAAAGATTGTTACGAATGCAGTTAAGAATACGAATGGAGACCAAGCATATAAAATTTGATTGAATGTATGAGCTTCTTGTTTTTCTTGTTTTTCTTCTGTAGAAGAAGATTTTGGTTGCCAAACACGTAAGAATAATGCTAGAGAAACCATACTTACAACGGCTGCGAAAATATTAGTAAGTTCTGCACCTAAGAAGTAAGTCACAAGGAACTGAGTTATAGCGAAAGAAAAACCACTTACAAGAATACCTTGCCAAGTTTCTTTAATACCTTTAATTCCATCAACCATTGAAACAAGTAAGAAAGGTAAAACAATACTAATGAATGGTAAAATAAGAACAGTTTGACGACCGATAGTTAATGCGTCTAGCTCAGTTAATTGTGCTGGTACTGTAACTGGGATACCCATAGCACCCATAGCACCACCAGCGATGTTAGCTACTAAACAAATACCTGCTGCTTTTAATGGATTAAAGCCCATACCCACAAGTAATGCAGCTGTAATAGCAACTGGAACCCCTAAACCAGCTGCGCCTTCTAAGAAAGCACCGAAAGAATAAGCGATTAATAATACTTGTAAACGTTGATCATTTGTAATGCTTGAAATACTATCACGAATGATGTTGAATTGCTCTGTTTTAACAGTTAATTTGTAAAGGAAAATTGCTGCGATAACGATAGTACAAATTGGATAAAATCCAGATAAAACACCGAATCCGGCAGATGCTACAGCTACGGTTGCTGGCATTTTATAAACGAATATAGCAAGAATAATAGCGACAATTACACTGTAAAGACCAGCCATGTAACTTTTCATTTTCAGTCCCATTAAACAAATGATGAAGCAGAAAATTGGAAGTGCTGCGATTAGTGCAGATAACCAAATATTGTTTAATGGGTCATAAATTTGTGTCCAAGTACTCATAATAATGACAACTCCTATCTATTTTATGTGAAGAAATTCACATTATTTGTGAAACAATTCACAATCAACTTACATGCTTAGTATATTCTCCTTCAACACTATTGTCAACGTAAAAAAGTATAATTATTCCATAATAGTATTAAAAGAAATGCTTTGTTCATAAAGTAGACAAAAAGCAAACTCAAATAGATTTGAGTTTGCTTTTTGAAGTTATTTCTATATTGTTTTATTTGTTCGTATATCATTAATCTTATATGTTAGATGACGTCTTTGCATTAAGTATATAGGATGTTGAAATTTGATAGGTGTCACATGCTGGTCTGAGTTGATCTAGTAAGAAAGAGAAACCAAATGCATTTAATAGGAAGTTTTGAATAACAGTCTGAGCAAGTACAATACGAATTAAAACAACAATAAGTCAATTTTTAATATTACATTATCTTTTTTTACTGAAAATTCCTTTTAGCATAACAAAGAGGTTAAATATAACCCGAATACGTTACGATAGGTTATCAATTATAGACGGTATTTTACAATATCGTTACTGTACGTTGCAGTGAGGTGAAAATATAACAAAAAGCTTGATAAAACAACGTTTGTAAGCAAAGTATTCATAGCCCTTACTTTTGCTTTTTCATTATATCATATAGTATAATATTCAAAATCAGCAAGGAATTTTTCCTGAATTCTTTCCTGATAAAGGTGGAAAAAATTTTCAGCATTATAGGTTGATAAAGTTATGTCGTAACAGGAAATATAAGAACAGATATATAAATAAATAAAAAGAAAATAAAAACGAAAATGAGGGGAACTTTATGAGCCAAAATCAATTCGAATGTCGTATTTCAGAAGAAGATGTACAAATGTTAAGAGCGTTAGCGCATCCGTTACGTTTACGCCTAGTAATGGAACTAATGCAACGTGGAACTTGTAATGTAACACAATTACAGGAAGTGTTAGAAATTCCACAATCAACGGTTTCGCAACATTTAACGAAATTAAAACAAAATAAAGTAGTGCGCTTTGAAAGACGAGGACTAGAAGTGTATTATCAAATTCATAATGATAAAGTAAGTGAAGTTGTAAAAACATTATTTTCTTAAAATTTGAATATTATGGAAAAAGACGTGTGGGATATACGTCTTTTTTTATTTGTCAGAAAGGTGATATGAGAGTAAATGTTAGCATGTAAGGAAGAAAAGGTTATCAATTAACATGTTGTTATATGGAATATATTCTAAAGGGAAAAGAAAAGATAGAAAGGAGTGTAGTAAGGAAAAGGAGGAGTAGTAGTATGGATGTAAAACGTGTGAAACAAATCTTATCTTCTTCAAGTAGCATTGACGTTACATATGAGGGCGTACCAGTATGGATTGAGAGCTGTGACGAGCAGAGTGGAGTTGCTCAAGTGTATGATGTATCTAATCCTGGAGAAAGCGTTCACGTGAACGTGACGGCTTTAGAGGAGAAGTAATAGAAAAGACGCTTCTAAATGTTTAGAAGCGTCTTTTTATTTCCTATTCCATCATATATGCAATTTTCTTAGAGAACATAAGAAGTACTAATCCTAGCACGATTACGATAACACCGATGCTTGCGAATACTTCTAAATATCCTAAAGATTGAGTGAAGGCAGCTAATTGTCCTGCTAATAAGTTCGCGAAGCCAGTACCAGCTAACCATACACCCATTAATAATGATGCCAATTTAACAGGAGCGATTGCACTTACCATAGATAATCCGATTGGTGATAAGAATAATTCACCGATTGTATGGAACATGTAAGTGAATACAATGAATAGTAAGTTTGCTTTCATTGCAATATTACCTTCATCGCTACCAGTTTTTAATACAGCTAAAGTTAGAACTAAATATCCAATCCCTAGTAAAATCATACCAAATGCCATTTTTGTTGGGATTTTTAAGTCACCATTTTTCGTTTTTGAAAGTTTAATCCATAATGCAGAAACCGGTAATGCTAGTAAGATAATGAATAGTGGGTTTACAGATTGGAACCAAGGTGTTGGAATTGTAAATCCACCAATTGTACGATCCACGAACTTATCTGTGTAAAGTGTTAAAGAACTACCAGCTTGTTCAAATCCTGCCCAGAAGAATACAACGAAACAAGTTAAAATTAAAATTGCAGTAGTACGTTTTTTCTCTTGTGTTGTTAAAGGTTTTTTCTCAATTGCTTTTGCATTTTTTTCTTTAGACTTTTTACCGACAACAGTTGTTCCGATAGATCCTAAGTAACGAGGTGCTAAGAAATTAAAAGCAAGCTGTCCAATGATCATACCGATACAAGCTGTTAAGAAACCGTATCTATAATCTGCGAAGTAACCGCAAATGAATGGAGCGATAAGAGCCCCTAAGTTAATTCCCATGTAGAAGATAGTGAAGGCACTATCACGACGAGAGTCGTTTTTGCTATATAATTGACCTAATAAAGTCGAAATATTTGGTTTGAAGAATCCGTTACCAATAACTAATAATCCTAATCCTAAAAATAGTCCAGTTTTAGTGTTCATTGAAAATAGTACAAAGTTACCAATTGCCATAATGATACCACCAATAGTAATGGCATGGCGTTTCGTAATGAAATGGTCAGTTAACCAACCACCAATAATCGGAGTGAAGTATACTAACATTGTGAAAATACCGTATATTTGTACAGCAACTGCTTTATCAAATCCTAAACCGCCGCTTACTAAGCTCGTTGTTAAATAAAGAACTAATAAGCCACGCATTCCGTAATAACTAAATCTTTCCCATGCCTCTGTAAAGAACAACAAATATAATCCTGGTGGATGTTTTTTTGGTGATTGTTGCTCTCCAGCTTTGTCTAATTTTAAAGCTGCATCCATGTTTGTTTCCCCCTAATCCTGTATAACGGATATTTATGTAATTATTTTAATTCACAAAATATTTAGAAGTCAATAGAATTATATGGAAATAGAAAGAAAATTTCTAAAAAAATCTATTCTTCTTCAACCGTTACTGTATTTTTCCCTGAAAACTAGATAATAAGCGTTTTCAAATGTAATAATTGAATTCTAAAAGAAAATAAAATAGTGATTAATCAGAAAATTTAGATTAAAATATTTATTCTGATATAGAGAAAATATATTCTATTTACTTTTACAATATAACATATTGAGAATAAAAATACAAAATGAAATAATGTGACATTTAAGTGAATTGAAAAATAACCAGCTCCATAGAAGGGAAGCTGGTTAAGGAAATATTATTTAACAAAGCGTTTTTCGATATCATCTAATAGTAGGTTAGCAGCCATTACACCACCAGCTGTATTCCAAATAACGTCGTCAACTTTGTATGCTGTACCATTTTTTACTGCATTTAAATTTTTAAATAGAGGATCATTGATATATTCTTTTTCTAATTCAGAGCCTTTTTTCTCGTTTCCTTTATCAAATGTGAAGTAGAATAATACATCGCCATCCATTGCTGAAATACGTTCTTTAGATACGTTACGTTCTGCAAAGTCATCTTTATTTTGATCACCAGGACGTTTAAATCCAAGTTCTTTTAAAACAACACCAGAGAATGTATCGCCATGATAAATACGAACATCACCAGGCATGAAGCGAACCATAGAGATTTCTTGATTTACTTTATCGCCTAGTTTTCCTTTTAATTCTTTTGTACGTTTTTCGTAATCAGTTAAAACCTTTTGACCTTCTTTTTCTTTATTTAATGCTTTTGCATAAAATTTGAAGTTATCTTTCCATTCACCACGTAGCGTCTCAGAGAACACAGTAGGTGCAATTGCTGTTAGTTGCTCGTACACTTTTTCGTGACGCATTTTGTTACCGATAATTAAGTCTGGTTTTAAAGAAGCGATTGTTTCCACGTTCACTTGTCCTTCATCACCAACAACTTTTACATCTTTCATTTTATCTTTAATATGTGGATACCATGGATCCCCAGTCCAAGATTTTACAGCCCCAACTGGTTTCACACCTAGTTCAAGTAAAGCTTCAGTTCCTTCATTTGTTAAAATGACTACACGTTTTGGATTAGCAGGAACTTCTGTTTTACCCATTGCGTGTTCCACCGTAATCATTTCTTTTTTTGTATCTTCTTTTGTTTCCTCTGTCGTATTTGATTTTCCACAAGCACTTAAAAGTAATGAAAAGGCTAGTAAAAATACAAATACTGTAAACGATTTCTTTCGTGTTAAATTCATTATGTACCCCCTACATACTGAGAAGTTTTTTCAATAGCAAGCATGATATTAAGCTTTTATCTTTTGATTGTCAATACATATCAATGAAAATAGTTCTCATTATCGTTGACAATGAGAATTAAGTTGAAATACACTTACAACGTATCATTATACATTGAAGGGGAAACGCTGCATGTTATTAAAAACAAATCAAGCAAAATGGATTGGATTATTTGTTGGAATCATTGCAGTCATTATTTGTATTTGGGGAAGTATTATTTTCGGATATACAAATACGAGTTGGAAATTAGCGTTAGATGCTTTTTTTCATTTTAATGGTTCCAATGAACATATTATTATTCAAAATGTGCGTTTACCAAGGGCATTAATTGCAGCTAGTGTTGGTGCTAGTTTAGCCATTGCCGGTTGTCTTATGCAAACTTTAACGAAGAATCCACTTGCTTCTCCAGATTTTATTGGATTAAATTCAGGTGCTGCTTTCTTCATAGTTGTAGCAATTGTTATTTTTTCCGTGACATCATTATCAGCTTTCACGTGGATTGCCTTTTTAGGGGCAGCAATTGCAGCTGTGCTCGTATTTGCTTCTAGTTCTTTAGGAAAAGAAGGGACGACGCCTCTTAAGTTAACGTTAGCAGGGGTCGCAATTAGTGCGTTATTTTCATCATTAACGCAAGGATTACTTGTGTTAAATGAAAAAGCGCTTGAAGAAGTACTGTTTTGGCTTGCCGGATCTGTGCAAGGAAGAAAGTTAGAAATTTTACAATCTGTATTCCCATATTTATTAGTAGGCTGGATCGCATCTCTTATGATGGCAGGGAAAGTAAATACATTAATGATGGGGGAAGACGTTGCAAAAGGACTTGGACAAAGAACGATTTTAATGAAATCATTCGTACTATTTATTATTGTCCTGTTGTCTGGTGGTTCAGTTGCAGTCGCTGGTCCGATTGGATTTATTGGTATTGTTACTCCGCATTTTGCCAGATTTCTTGTTGGAGTAGATCACAGGTGGAGAGTACCGTATAGCGGATTGTTAGGTGCAATACTATTAATCTTAGCTGATATAGCAGCAAGATATGTCATTATGCCACAAGAAGTACCAGTAGGGGTTATGACAGCGTTTATCGGGGCACCATTCTTTATTTATATTGCACGTAAGAGAGGGCTTAGCAAATGAAGAAGTATATTCCGTTTCGTATAGGAAAAGGCGGGCTCTCGTTTTTAATGTATAAACGAGCTTGTCTCGTCTTATTCAGTTTACTAGTTGTTTTAATAGGATTATTTTTTGCGAGTGCAGGTATGGGAGACATGAAAATTCCTCCGTATGATGTATGGCAAGCGATTACTGGAAATGGCGATGCGATGTCAAATATGGTTGTAAACAAGTTTCGTATGCCGCGTATTTTGATTGCCATCCTTGTAGGAATCGCACTTGCTGTAGCAGGATGTATTTTACAGGGTCTCGTTCGAAATCCACTGGCTTCTCCTGATATCATCGGGATTACAGGTGGTGCAAGTGTTGCAGTTGTATTATTTTTAGCTATATTCAGTGATAAAAATAATGCGCTAACCGTAAGCATTCATTATATGCCGTTAGCAGCCTTCGCTGGGGCAACGATTGTAGCGCTTTTTGTATATTTATTTGCATGGAGAAATGACGGATTATCACCGATTAGTCTTGTTTTAATTGGTGTTGGTTTTTGGGCATTAACGAAAGCGGCAACGACTTTGTTTATGTTGTTAGCGCCAATTTATCAAGCGAGTCAAGCGAATGTATGGATTACAGGTACTGTTTACGGCTCTTCATGGCAAAACGTTATGGTGCTTGCGCCGTGGGTTCTCATTTTAACGGTAATATCATTTATAGCTGCTAGACATTTAAATGCACAAGAGCTAGGGGATGATATTGCGGTAGGACTTGGTGTTCCTTTAACGAAGTCACGCGTATTCATGTTATTACTGAGTACAGCTTTAATTGGTGGCGCAGTTGCCTTCGCCGGAGGAATTGGGTTTGTCGGTTTAATGGCACCTCATATTTCACGAAGACTAGTTGGTTCTTTATACGGTGCATTACTCCCAGTTGCGGCTATTGTTGGTGCAATTTTAGTACTTGCTGCAGATTTAATTGGGCGTACAGTTTTCACACCACTTGAAATTCCAGCAGGGGTATTTACATCAGCAATTGGTGCACCTTATTTTATTTATTTACTTTATAAAAGTCGGAATTCATAAAGGGAGATGAATATGCAAAGAGCATTGGAGACGAAACGTTTGACGTTGTCTTATGGTGAAACAATTATTATTGATGAGTTGAATTTAGAAATTCCAAAAGGCGAAATTACAATCTTTATCGGTTCTAACGGTTGCGGGAAATCAACTTTATTACGTTCACTAGCTAGATTGTTAAAGCCAACAACGGGTGACATTTTGTTAGATAATCAAGCCATTCAAAGTATGCAAACGAAGCAAATCGCTCGTCAAATGGCAATTTTACCGCAAGGACCGCAAGCGCCAGAAGGACTTACAGTATTGCAGCTTGTAAAGCAAGGACGTTATCCATATCAAACATGGCTGAAGCAATGGTCAGAAAAAGATGAAGAAATGGTACAAAGAGCACTTGCAGCAACAGGTATGACAGAATTTGCTGAGCGTGATGTGCATGCTCTTTCAGGTGGACAACGTCAACGTGCTTGGATTGCAATGACGCTTGCACAAGATACAGATATCATTTTACTGGATGAGCCTACTACATATTTAGATATGACTCACCAAATTGAAGTGCTAGATTTATTATTTGAATTAAATGAAACAGAACAAAGAACAATTGTTATGGTATTACACGATTTAAATTTAGCATGCCGTTATGCAGACAATATTGTAGCCATTCAAGATAAACAAATATATGCACAAGGTAAGCCAGAAGAAGTAGTAGATGAGAAGCTAGTACGTGATGTGTTCCGAATGGAATGTCAAATTAGTACGGATCCGTTATTTGGGACGCCACTTTGTATTCCGCATGGAAAAGGAAGACGTGTACGTAAAGAGGTCGCTCAGGCAATGAGATAATAAAAAAGTCGATGATGATTCATCGTCTTTTTTATTTTTCGCAAGAGAATAGTAGGAAGAGGGGAATTCGTAAACGTCGTTCATATTCTTCTTCGCTCTGAAAATAAGTTTGATTTGGTGTAGCTTCTTTTATATTTGTAATCGTAAATCCAGCTTGTTGTAATAATGTAAAATATTCTTCCGTTGTACGATGATATTTAATAACTTCTTGATCAATCCAAGGTTCAACGCGTTTTCCCATTTTAAAATAATCATCGACGAGCCAGCTTGTTCTTTTTCCGCTCGTTTGCAAGCTTTCAAATGAAGAAGTAATAACAGGGTGTTGAACACTAAAAGTAAAGGTTCCATTTGTTTTTAAAGCTTCGTACACATTTTGAAAAATGATAGGAAGATATTCAATATAATGTAAGGCGAGTCTAGACGTTACTAAATCAAAAGTAGAAGGAGGGTATGTGTAGTCTTTGAGGTTTAAACAATGGACGGTTCCATTTTTATTTTCTAGTTGTTTTTTAGCTTTTTCATACATAAGTTCGGAGTCTTCAATACCAGTGTAAGAGTGGCAGCCATTCTCTAATAATTCCTCGCCAAACTTGGCGTCACCGCAGCCTAAATCGAGGATTTTCTTTCCTTTCACATCACCAATGAGTTGAAAGAAGGCTGGTTTTTCAAGTGATTCATTTGAGCTATTTTCTCGGTATCTTCGTTTCATATATTGTTCAAAAAATGCTTCGTTATTATATACATCAGATTCAGTAAATGCCATGATTGAAGCCCCCTTAAATATTTTTTTTATTCTACCAAATATGAAAAGTAAATGATAGATTTCTTGTAATGAATCATATATAATCTAGAATTGTAAGCGGTTACTTTAAACTATTTTTCTATAATAAATTCTAAAAACGTGTTAAGCTAGTAGAGGGATTATTAGAACTATTAAGACAATAATCCGCTTACATGAACGATGGGAGGCTTCACAATGTCTAGTAAAACACTTGCGAAATTTTTAGAAGAAAATTTAGAGGATTTAAAATCAAAGGGGCTTTATAACGTAATTGATCCGCTTGAGAGTTCAAATGGACCGATCATTACAATTGGCGGAAAAGAATATATTAACTTATCTTCAAACAACTATCTTGGATTAGCAACAGATAGCCGTTTGCAAGAAGCAGCAATTGGTGCAATTCATAAGTACGGCGTTGGAGCAGGAGCTGTTCGTACAATTAACGGTACTTTAGATTTGCATATTAAATTAGAAGAGACAATTGCAAAGTTTAAACATACAGAAGCAGCAATTGCTTACCAATCAGGATTTAACTGTAATATGGCAGCGATTTCAGCCGTTATGGATAAAAATGATGCGATTCTTTCAGACGAATTAAACCATGCTTCTATTATTGATGGTAGTCGTTTATCAAGAGCGAAAATCATCGTTTATAAACATTCTGATATGGAAGATTTACGCCAAAAAGCAATCGCAGCGAAAGAATCAGGTCTTTACAATAAATTAATGGTAATTACAGACGGTGTCTTCTCAATGGATGGAGATGTTGCAAAATTACCAGAGATTGTTGAGATTGCAGAAGAATTAGATTTAATGACATATGTAGACGATGCACACGGTTCAGGTGTACTTGGAAAAGGTGCAGGAACTGTAAAGCATTTCGGTCTATCTGATAAAGTTGATTTCCAAATTGGTACATTATCAAAAGCAATTGGGGTAATTGGTGGATATGTAGCAGGGAAACAAAACTTAATTGACTGGTTAAAAGTTCGCTCACGTCCATTCTTATTCTCCACAGCATTAACACCAGCTGATGCAGCTGCATGTATGCGATCAATTGAAATTTTAATGGAAAGCACAGAGTTACATGATCGTCTCTGGGAAAATGGCCGCTATTTAAAACAAGGGTTAAAAGAACTTGGCTTTAACATTGGAGAAAGTGAAACGCCAATTACACCTTGTATTATTGGTGACGAAGTATTAACACAAGAATTTAGTAAACGTCTAAATGAAGAAGGCGTATATGCAAAATCTATCGTGTTCCCAACTGTAGCTAAAGGAACAGGACGCGTTCGTAATATGCCTACAGCAGCTCATACGAAAGAAATGTTAGATGAAGCAATTCGTAAGTATGAAAAAGTAGGAAAAGAAATGGGCATCATTTAAGTAACGACATCTTTTGAATAGCTTGCAAATGAGGAGTGGGGAAAATGAAAAAAATTCTAGTAACCGGTTCTTTAGGGCAAATTGGTTCTGAATTAGTAATGAAACTTCGTGATGTATACGGTGCATCAAATGTTATTGCAACAGATATTCGTGAAACAGATAGTGAAGTAGTAACGTCTGGTCCATTTGAAACGTTAGATGTAACAGATGGACAAAAACTACATGATATCGCAAAGCGTAATGAAGTAGATACAATTATTCATTTAGCAGCTTTACTTTCAGCAACAGCAGAAAAAAATCCGTTATTTGCTTGGAATTTAAATATGGGTGGACTTGTAAATGCATTAGAAGCAGCTCGTGAATTAAACTGTAAGTTTTTCACGCCAAGTTCTATCGGTGCATTCGGTCCATCAACACCGAAAGATAATACGCCACAAGATACAATTCAGCGTCCTACTACGATGTATGGGGTAAACAAAGTAGCAGGAGAATTACTATGTGATTATTATCATCAAAAGTTTGGCGTTGATACGCGCGGTGTACGTTTCCCTGGTTTAATTTCTTACGTAGCTCCTCCAGGAGGCGGAACAACTGATTATGCGGTTGAAATTTATTATGAGGCGATTAAAAAAGGCACATACACCTCATACATTGCAGAAGGGACATACATGGATATGATGTATATGCCAGATGCTTTACAAGCGATCATTTCATTAATGGAAGCTGATCCAAGTAAACTTGTGCATAGAAACGCGTTCAATATTACAGCAATGAGCTTTGAGCCAGAGCAAATCGCAGCATCAATTCGTAAACACATCCCGACGTTTACAATGGATTACGCTGTAGATCCTGCTCGTCAAACAATCGCTGATAGCTGGCCAAACTCTATTGATGCAACGGCAGCAATGAAAGAGTGGGGCTTTAAAGCAGAATACGATTTAGACAAAATGACAACTGACATGTTGGCTAAGTTTAAAAAAAAGCTCACAGCTGAGTTAGTGATGAATTAATAGGAAGGGTCGATTCTTAGGAATCGACCCTTTTATTTGTATTTTAGGAATATACAAATAATTACAAGTGTGATAGAATAAGTTAATTTGTGCATAAAGGGGAGAGAAACAATGGAGAAATGGGAGTTAGCAAAGGGAATTTATAATACGTCACGTTTAACAGGAACATTTAAACTTCGATCAGGACAAGTATCAAATCAATACTTTGATAAGTACTTATTTGAATCTAATCCAGTACTGTTATTAGAAATTGCTAAACAGTTGAAAGAGCTCATTCCCCCTGATACAGAAGTACTCGCAGGTTTAGAAATGGGAGGAATTCCAGTAGCAACAGCATTATCTTTACAAACAGGTATACCAGTTGTATTTGTAAGAAAAGAAGCGAAGAAGTACGGTACATGTAAGTTAGCAGAAGGCGTTAATATTGCTGGGAAAAATGTTTGTGTTGTTGAGGATGTTATTACGACAGGTGGTCAAATATTATTAAGCACGAAAGATTTAAGAGAACTAGGTGCGAAAGTACATCATGTTCTAGGTGTAATTGAACGAACGAAAGAGGGAAAAGACAACTTATTAGAAGATGGCTTACAACTACATTCTTTATTTACAATGGATGAGTTAATTGAAGGAGAAAAGCAACATGCAAAGAGTTGACGTTGTATATGCACTAATACATGATGAAGAAACAGATAAAATATTAATGGTACATAATATAGAACAAAACGTTTGGTCACTGCCGGGTGGGGCTGTTGAAAAAGGTGAAATATTAGAGGAAGCACTAATAAGAGAAGTGAAAGAAGAGACAGGTTTAACTGCCGTGGCAGGTGGACTTGTTGCGATCAATGAAAAATTCTTTGAAGAATCAGGGAATCATGCGATACTTTTTACATTCCGAGCAAATGTAGTAAAAGGTGAACTGATTGCGGGAGATGAAGAAGAAATTTCTGCAATAGAGTGGGTGAATCGAACGATCGCAAATGAACGATTCCCATTCTACGATGGCGGATTCGAGGCATTATTAGAAGTAGCCATTCCATATAAGTTTCAATCAGAAACAAAGTGATTGAAAGAAAAAACAGGAGCGACAACGCTCCTGTTTTTCTATTCAATCGTCTTCAGTAGTAACTTTTTCAATAGTGGTTTAATCTTCAGACGTAAATCTTCAGCATGATTTGCAACTAAGAAGTGATGGTTATAAATGTTCTTCATTAATTGATAAGTGGCTTCTTTCGCTTCGCCTTCTTCGATGAAGATTCCGATTACTTCCATACCACTTTTACGAGCAAGTTTGACAGCTTCATGCGTATCTAAAATACCGTCTTGTTGATAGTCTAGCGCAGAAGGCTCACCGTCTGTAAAGACAAGTAAGAATTTATGTTTTTCTGGTCTTTTTGCAAGCTTTTCAGAAACGATACGAATAATATATCCGTCGCGGTTATCTTCTTCTTCGCGAAGCTGCATAATTTCTGGACCGACGTTTGGTAACGTTGAGTTTTTATACGTTACAACTTCATGGATAACGTTTGGCTTATCCTCAGGCTTAGCACTAGAAGCATCTTCCCAAAATCCACTAATGGCGTGCGGGATTTTTAAAGATTTCAATGCTTCATGGAATAGGACCACACTCTTTTTCGTTTCTTCCATTTTGTTATACATAGAACCAGAGCAGTCCACTAGTAGTTGGAATGCAACGTCAAGTTCTTGTGATTCTTGTCCTTTTTTATAAAACATGCGCGGCTGCTTTTCAGTATAAATACGAAGGAATTTCTTACGAAGTCTTCCGTAATATTTATCACTATTTGCATTCGTTTTATTTTCAATCGTTTTTTCGATAATTTTCTTTAATTCTTTTACATCTTTATTAACGACTGATTTGATAGCTTGGTAATCCTTTTTTTCATCAGGATTTGATTTGCGAGCTTCTTTAAATATATGAGAAGCACCAACGTTATACTTACCGTATGCACCCTCGTTTTGGCTAGAAGCGTGTGAAGCTCTTGCTTCTTCTGTATCAGCGCCATCAAAGTTGGATTGTGTACTCTTTTGAGAAGTACCTTGTACAGAACCAAGTGCTTGGTCGCCATCTTCTGATTCACGAGCAGTATCGCCCATCATATTTGTTTTTGTTCCGCTTTCTAAATCAAAGCGTAAAAAGTTCTCGTTTTCATTGTTTTTATTTTCACGGTGCCATGTCGAGAAGCTTTCATCCATTTTGTTTTTGTTATCATCGTCATCTAGGAGCTGCGTATCATCATTTGCTAATTTTTCAGCGCGACTGTCTTTCTCATCTGCAATCACAGATAAATAAAGCGGAGCATGTCCGAAATAATTATTAAGCATATCATTTTCAAGAAGTCCTTCTAAACGATAGCGAATTTTTTCAACGATATACATAATGTCTTCTGTATTACGAGCTTGGAATGTTTCATGCAAAATTGCTTCAATTTGCTCGAAATATTCATTATTAAACATTTCATATTTATCGCTCGTTAATGAAAGATAGCAGAGACAAAATAGACGATCACCGTGATAGTTACGAACACGATTGATTTCATTTTGTGAACCAAAGTAATTGCGATACATTTCTTTTCTTCTTTTAAAAACATGCTTTGTGCCAGGGCGTAAGTTTTTTACGATTTCCTCAACACGTAAATCTTCTAATAGAACAAATAATTGTGTTAAAAACTTTTTTAAGGGTGATTCTTGTAATTCAATCGCATAAGAACGAATTAAAGTCATGTCCGAGTAATGTTTATTACCAAGTGCTTTTAAAAACACTTCGCTTTTTAATCCGATTACTGTATCCTCTTCTTTTCGATCATCCCAAAAGTGACTAATGACAACCTTTTTTTCAATTTCGTCGTAGTATGCTTTATAGCCATACTCAAGGTAGGCATCGTCTTCTTTTAGAAGAGCATACATTAAGTTTTCCATTTGTAGAAACAGCGACGCATCAATTTTTTTGTCACTAAAAATTTGTCTCATGAATTATCCCTCAAAGAAATAACTTTCTGCTAATTCACGGACAGTCATTTGTTCTGTTTCATCGTTTAATTTTGCGATAATACTACGTTCAATTGCACGCATAACAGGAATATATACACCTAAATCACATGCGTCGATAATGCCACGAATACTTGCTGCTTCTTCACTTACACGTCCATCACGAGCTAAAGGCATAAGGTCGCTTGCAAATGCAACGAACTTTTCAATTGTTGCAACATCATTTAATTTTGATTCAGATAGTAATAGTTCTTTTAATGTGTCACCTTGAATGTATGGAACTTCAATAATAACGAAACGGTTTTTTAATGCTTCGTTTAGTTCACTTGTTCCAACGTAACCTTCATTAATTGCTGCAATTACACGATACTCGTCATCGCCATATACAACCTCTTGTGTAAATGGATTTGTAATCATTTTACGGTAATCTAATGCACCGTGAAGAAGTGGTAACGTTTCAGGTTTTGCCATATTGATTTCATCAATATATAGGAAATGACCGTTCTTCATTGCTTTCATAAGAGGGCCGTTAACGAATGTAACTTCAGATGCGCCATCTTTCGTTTGTAGTGTGTTGTATCCTAAAATACCTTCTACATCTAGGTCAACAGAACAGTTAATGCTATGCATTGGTTTTTGGAATAAAGAAGAAAGAGTTTCAGCTAGTACTGTTTTACCACTACCAGTCGGCCCTTTTAATAGAATGTTTTTGCCAAGAAGAAGCGCTGTAATAGCATCTTCAATAATGCTGTTATCAGATGCTTTATATATTTTCTTTCCAATTAAATGTGCATTTTCACTAGCTTCTTGTTTATTTTTTTCGTGAATGGTTGAGAGCTGTTGTTTTAAATCAGCATGTATATGAAATTGTTCTAACATGTATTTCCCACCTAACATTATTTTCATAAAGTAATACATCTTATGATAACTTGTTTTAATATGGTATGCAAAGAAAAGGAGAGAGGGGAAATGGAAAAGAAAAAGCAATCAATGTTACATTGATTGCTTACAGTAAAGGCGAAATGAGTCGCATGAAAGACTCTAATATTCGTTTTTTGATACTTCTTTTTTGGAATGCGTTCCATTTAATTTCAGTGGAATGCTTAAAGTCGTCTTCAAAATCATGTTTAATATCATGAACGGTTTCTGATTCATATAGTACGCTAATAAGTTCATAATTTAATTCAAAGCTGCGTACGTCCATATTTGCCGTTCCAATTGTCGCGATCTTATCATCAACGAGTACAATTTTTGCATGCATAAAACCATCTTTATAACTATAAATGGAAGCACCAGCTTTTAAAAGCGGAGTGAAGTAGGACTGAGATGCTTGATCACTAATAATACTATCACTTTTACCAGGATATAAAATGCGTACATCTATGCCAGATATTGCACTTAAACGTAATAATGTTAAAGTTTCTTGATCTGGAATAAAGTAAGGTGTAGCGATCCAAATCGATTTTTTTGCAGATCCCATAACAGCTAATAATGTATTGCGAATGCTTTTATCATCTGAGCTTGGTCCGCTCGCTACAATTTGCACAGCACCTTCTGCATGTGAAATTTCTTTACCTGGGAAGTATTGTCTATTCATAAATTGATCCCAAGAATAAGTATTCAACCCACTAGATGCATAGAGCCAATCCTCTAGAAAGATTGCTTGTAATTTATATAACGCTTTCCCTTCTATTTTTAAATGGCTATCACGCCAAATGGGGAATTTTTTTGAACGACCAAGATATTCATCACCGACGTTGAGTCCACCAGTAAAACCGATTTCTCCATCTACAATAACGATTTTACGGTGGTTACGATAATTGACTGTTTCAAGTAACCAAGCTGAAAAAATAGGGTCAAATTCTACAATTTCGATCCCAGCTTCTTTCATAGGTTTTAAAAAGCGTCTTCTTAAAGTGTTACTTCCGAGTCCATCATAAAGAAAGCGTACAATAACACCAGATTTTGCTTTTTTTATTAAAGCATCTCGAACTTTCGTACCAATCTCATCAGATTTATAAATATAGTATTGAATATGTATGTGATGTTTTGCTTGCTCGATAGCTTGTAAAATTTCTGAGAATGTTTGATCTCCATTTGTTAAAAGTTTTGTCGTCGTTCTATCTGCGGCAGGCCCGCCTCCAAATTTTTGTACGACTTCTGTTAAATGTACAGAACGTTCATGTAAGGGGACTGTGAGTGCTAATTCTAGTCGTCTTCCTTCTAATATTTCACGGAATAATTTTCTTTGTTCTTCTGAACGATGGAGATGTTTTTTTCTTCTCCAACGGCTACGACCGAAAATAGAGTATAAAAGCACCCCTATAACGGGAAGAAGTGCTAATACTAAAAACCACGCTAAGGTGCTTTGAGGAGACCTATTTTCGATGAAAATAACGAATGAAATTCCTATGATTGTGATGGACCAGAGAGCGCCGACAAATGTATATAACGAAATAAATGATGTATTTAATAGGAAAAGAACGATAGATATAATTACAAATATTGATAGTAATTGAACGATAGGCTTCTTCATTTCTATAAAATTCCTCTAATCTTTCTTAAGTATAGACTTCTTATATAAAAAGGTATAATCCGACATTCTTATTATAAAGTGTTTTGTTTTTTTTACAAAATATAGACATTTTCCCCATGCTTTCCGCATTTGTCCTACATACATTATATTGTGACGTTATTATCCAGCTATTTGCTGGTTAATAAACAGTGTAGGAGGGACAAAAACCTTGCCCTTTATATAGGAAAGGGGATAACCATATCATGGATTTGTAGCAGGTGCATGATGAAGACCAGGATATAGTTATCTTTATTACGCGGATTCTTCTTAATTATATAGGTTACTAACAAGGTCCGTACTATCCATACAATACCTATTAAGATGAGAAAATGGAAAAGGAGAGGGGAAACATGAATTATATAGAAAATAACGGATTGTATTATCGTAATCATCATCCTCATGGAGGGCACAACCATAACGGCGGACATCACCATCATGGAGGGCACAATCACTATGATCATCACCACCATCACGGAGGCGGATGGGGCTGGGGGGGCGGCTCATGGGG
>NZ_QKQR01000019.1:0-26023 GCF_008042305.1 Bacillus sp. AY18-3
GTATAATATATAAAAAAAGAAAGAATATTCTGTCCGTTCTGATAGAGGAGGGTATTACATCATGGAGAAGCGAGGGAAAGTATGGCTAGCTGTTGGTGGCTTAGTAGCTACAAAAGATGGCAGGTGGCTGTTCGTTAAGAAAAAATATAGTGGATTAAAGGGGAAATGGTCTTTGCCGGCTGGTTTTGTAAATGAAGGTGAGACGGTTGATGAAGCTGTGAAACGTGAAGTGTTAGAAGAGACAGGTATCGTCGCTCATGTGAAGGGGATCATTGGTGTTCGATCGGGCGTGATTCGCAATGAGATTAGTGATAATATGATTATTTTCCTTTTGGAGCCTGAAGGAGAAAACATTATTGTACAGGAGAAGGAATTGTCTGAAGTAGCATTTTTACATCCAGATACGATTGCGAACGATCCAAATACGTCTCTACTTATCAAATATTTGTTTGAAGGAAGATCAGAACTACATCTTGAGATGAACAAAACATTAGATCCAGGAGAGCAATTTGGTTATACAGCCTATCATGTATTTACGGCGCATGCGAAGGAGAGGGAGAAAGAGTGAGTATACCAGTACTACTTATTTCAATGATGTTATTTTTTATTTTGTTTTTTGGAATTGGATTTTTACTCAACATGATATTGCGAGCAACATGGGTAATGGTTATTGTGTATCCGATTGTTTGTATACTTATTATTAATAAGGCGAGTGTGTGGGATTATTTTTCAAAGCCGAAAGAAACATTCTCTTCATTTGGGACAAGTGTATCGCATTTAGGGCAGGCAGATGTGTTTATTCTATCTACTGGATTAGTAGGTGCTGCTTTAGCCGGAATTGTCATTAAGAAACTTCGGAAAAGCGGATATCAAATGTTTTAATCTCCAATTCATTTGGGGATTATTTTTTTGCATATTCCTTCATCGTATAGGGAATGATTAACGATGAAGGAGTGTGGAATATAAAAATGTTAAAACGATATTGTATTCGCATTATGATGACTTGTTTACTTGTATCCGCATTATGCGTAACATGGAATGCTTTCACAGGAGTTTCTTTATTAGAGATTGTAAAGAAATATGAGGGAACGAGTGCAAAAGAAGTACATGCAGCAGAAGTTAAGAGAAATGTTGCTCCGAGTAAAGAAGTGATAAATGCTTTAGAGCAGGCAAACGACTGGTCTAAATATCGTTCAATTGAAATGACTGCAACAGGTTATACGTCGGGAATTGAGTCAACTGGTAAGAGACCGGGACATCCGGAGTATGGTATTACATATTCAGGAGTTAAGGTGAAAAGGGATTTATATTCCACAATCGCTGCGGACTTACGCGTATTCCCAATTGGAACGATTCTATTCGTACCAGGTTATGGGTACGGTGTAGTAGCTGATAAGGGCGGTGCAATAAAAGGAAACCGTCTTGATCTGTATTATGATACGGTGAAAGATGTTTATAGCCAATGGGGTAAGAAAAAAGTGAATGTGTATGTAGTGAAAGTTGGAAATGGTAAGTTTTCAGAAGAAGAGTTAACGATGTTAAATCAAGATGAAACGATGCAAGTGTTTCGTGGTCAATATTTAAAACAAAGATAGTCTAGTGGTAATTACGCTAGACTTTTTTATTTTATAAATAGAAGAAATATGGATTATATAGGATGTAACAGAAGTTAGAATTGTCGCATTTTATCGAAAATAAAGTTATAATAAAGGCAGAGTAGAGAAATTTAGGGGGTCTGAACATGTTTCAAGTACAAAAAGAATTAGCAAGCCATGAAGCGGTAATCGTTGCCTTATTTGAAGAAGAGAAAACGAGTAGTTTTGTACAAGAACTGGACAAAGCGTTTGAAGGACAACTACAAGTTTTATTAGAAGAGAAAGAACTTTCTACGAAGAAGAAAGTTATTTCAAAAGTACATAGTTTAGGAAAAACAAATGTGAAACGTTATTATTTCGTTGGTTTAGGTAAGAAAGAGTCTTACACGACAGAAACGTTGCGTGCTGCTCTTGGTAAGGCGTTTAAAACGTTACAAGCAGCAAAAGTACAAGATGCAGCAATCTTGCTTGATTCTTTCGTAACAGAGAAATTAGATGCGATTGATGTAGCTCATATTGCAGCAGAAGTACAAGGTCTTGGTACATATGAGTTACAAACGTATAAATCAGATAAAAAGGATCGTGTGGAACTAGAGAAGTTCACGGCTATTACAGCAGAAGATGCACAAGAAATTGAAGCTGCATTAACAGTTGGCTACGTACATGGACGTGCAACAAATTCAGCTCGTACACTTGTAAATATGCCGCCAAACGTATTAACAGCAACAAAGCTTGCTGAGTATGCTGTTGAGTTAGCGGAAAAGTATGATATGGATTATAAAATTCTTGAGAAAGAAGAGATGGAAGATCTTGGTATGGGTGCGTTACTTGCAGTAAACCAAGGTAGTACAGAGCCACCAAAAATGATTGCTCTTATTTATAAAGGAAAAGAAGAGTGGACAGATGTCATTGGATTCGTTGGAAAAGGGATTACATACGATACAGGTGGTTATTCTTTAAAACCACGTGAAGGCATGGTCGGTATGAAAGGTGATATGGGCGGTGCTGCGTCTGTATTAGGTGCGATGGAAATTATCGGTGAACTTCGCCCAGAGCAAAATGTGATCGCTGTTATTCCATCAACTGATAACGTTGTAAGTGGTACAGCATTTAAGCCAGACGATGTAATCACATCTATGAGCGGAAAAACAATTGAAGTATTAAATACAGATGCAGAAGGTCGCCTAGCGTTAGCTGACGGTATTACGTATGCGAAAAAACTAGGTGCAAACTATCTTATTGATGTTGCGACATTAACAGGTGGTGTAATTGTTGCACTTGGAAATCAGACGACAGGCGCAATGACAAACAATGAAGAGTTGTTTGAGCAAGTGCTAGAGGCGTCTATGGAAACAGATGAATCAATTTGGCAATTACCGATTTTTGATCGTGATAAAGAACGCGTTCGAAACAGTAAGTTTGCCGATTTAAATAACTCACCAGGCCGCGAAGGACATGCGGTTATGGCAGGTACATTCTTAGGTGAATTTGCTGAAGATACACCTTGGGTACACTTAGACATCGCTGGAACATCTGAAACGTCAGGAGCGCATGATTTAGGGCCAGCTGGAGCAACAGGTGCAATGGTACGTACACTTGCAACACTTGTTGAACGTTTCGGAGAAGAGTAAGATCCATAAGAGAAGGCTGTTCCAATATTTTGGAACAGCCTTTTTTATTGGTATGATTATTGTCATTTTTTTTCGTTAAGTCGATATAATTTCATTTCCTATTGTACTGTTCTATAGGAAAAGATGGATCCTATAAAGAAATCGTATATAACGTTCCATTTAAAGCGAATGAAGTGCGACCTGTTTCTTCAGAGACAACTAAAATAAGTGCGTCGCTTTTTTCTGATAAGCCAATCGCAGCTCTGTGACGTGTTCCTAGTTCAGGATCAACTTCTGTGCTTTTCGTTAACGGAAGAATATTGGCAGCTGAAACAATATGATCATTTTTAACGAGAACGGCTCCGTCATGAAGAGGGTTACCTGGATAGAAAATGGATTCAAGTAACGGTGAGGTTAAATGAGCATGTAATGTTGTTCCAGTTTGAATGAGAGAGTCAAGTGGTTCGTTTCTTTCCACAACAATAAGAGCCCCGTGTTTTCGGGCGCTTAAATGTTGGACAGTTGCTGTAATAGAATGTGAACTTTCCGTATAAGGTGATAAATACGCTTGAATATAGTATGTAGCTGCCAATGTTTGTACGTTTGCTAACATATGATGAATATCTTCCATTTTGCACAAAATACATTCATCTTCTTTATCAATTGCTTGTCTCATAATTGATAATTCTTTCTCAGCAATTTCAATCATTTGCTTTGTTTGTATTTTGAGCTCTTCTGACAAGCCCCATTCTTGCATAATCCTCATTCCCTTTAGTGGAGTATTTAACCATAGTGTATACAAATATTCCTAGTAAAATCCTGTTAGATTGTAAAAAATATTGAGATACAGGTTGTTTTTTTCATATAATAAAGGTATGACAAGCGAGAGGAGATAGAAATATGAACTGGAAACAAGAATTTAGTCGCTGGCTTTCCTATGCAGAGTTAGACGCAGAACTAAAAGAACAGTTAGAAAACATGAAGCAAGATGAGAAGAAAATTGAGGACAGCTTTTATAAAAATCTAGAATTCGGCACAGGTGGTATGCGTGGTGAACTTGGTGCTGGTACGAACCGTTTGAACGTATATACAGTTCGTAAAGCAACACAAGGATTAGCGAAGTTTATTGAAAAATTAGGTGAAGAAGCGAAAAAACGCGGTGTTGTTGTAGCGTACGATTCTCGTCATAAATCACCTGAATTTGCAATGGAAGTAGCTGCTACACTTGGTGCACACGGTATCACAACATATGTGTTTGAAAGCTTACGTCCAACGCCAGTGCTTTCTTTCGCAGTTCGTCATTTACATACAGTAAGTGGAATCGTTCTTACGGCAAGCCATAATCCGCCGGAATATAACGGTTATAAAGTATATGGTGAAGATGGTGGGCAGTTGCCTCCAAAAGAAGCTGATGAGTTAATTAGCTATGTAAATGCAGTAGAGGATGAGTTAACAGTTGAGGTTGCTAATGTGGAGCAATTAAAAGCTGACGGTTTATTACATATTGTTGGACAAGAAGTAGATGATGCATATGCAACAGAATTGAACAATGTCATCATTAATAAAGAAATGGTACAAAATGTTGGAAAAGACTTAAAAATCGTCTTTACACCATTACATGGAACATCAAATATTTCTGTGCGCCGTGGTTTAGAAGAAGTTGGATTTACAGATGTAACAGTTGTAAAAGAGCAAGAGTTACCAGATCCGAACTTCTCTACAGTAAAATCACCGAACCCAGAAGAGCATGCAGCGTTTGAGTATGCAATTCGTGACGGTGAGAAGGTAGGAGCAGATGTGTTAATCGCAACGGATCCTGACGCAGACCGTCTAGGCGTTGCAGTTCGTAATCACGATGGTGAGTTCCAAGTATTAACGGGTAACCAAACAGGTGCATTAATGCTTGATTACTTATTATCTCAAAAGAAAGAAAACGGAACGCTTCCAGAGAACGGTGTTGTATTAAAAACAATCGTAACGTCTGAAATTGGCCGTACAATCGCGAAAGCATACGGTTTAGATACAGTTGATACGTTAACTGGATTTAAATTTATCGGTGAGAAAATTAAACAGTATGAAGAAAGCGGACAATACGAATTCCAATTCGGTTATGAGGAAAGCTATGGTTATTTAATCCGTCCATTCTGTCGTGATAAAGATGCAGTACAATCTGTTCTATTTGCATGTGAAGTAGCTGCATACTACAAATCACAAGGTAAAACGTTATACGATGGTTTATTAGAAGTATTTGAGAAGTACGGTTTCTTCCGTGAAGATCTTGTATCGTTAACGTTAAAAGGAAAAGATGGAGCGGAACAAATTCAAGAAATGATGGCAACATTCCGTGAAAATCCTCCGAAAGAAGTAGCGGGCTTAACAGTTGTAGCTGTTGAAGACTATAAAGCGAGCATCGTTACATCTTTACAAGATGGACATAAAGAAGAGATTCACTTACCGAAATCAAATGTGTTAAAATATCAATTAGAAGATGGTTCTTGGTTCTGCCTACGCCCATCTGGAACTGAACCGAAGATTAAGTTCTACTTCGGTGTTCAAGATAATTCTTTACAAAATAGTGAACAAAAGTTACTTACTATTAAAGAAGATATTATGAATCGTTTATAATATAAAGTAATTTTAAGTAGTAAGGAACGAAAGGGAGTGAAACCTCCCTTTTGTTTTATGTAAGGAAATAATCGTTATTGATTCTGACAGAAGAGAGGGTATTTTGTGATGAAAAAAGTAAGAAAAGCCATAATCCCAGCAGCTGGATTAGGAACACGTTTTTTACCAGCTACAAAAGCAATGCCAAAAGAAATGTTACCGATAGTAGATAAACCAACTATCCAATACATTGTAGAAGAAGCAATAAAATCAGGAATCGAAGATATTATTATCGTTACTGGTAAAACGAAGCGCTCTATTGAAGATCATTTTGATAATGCATTTGAGTTAGAGCAAAACTTATTAGAAAAGAAAAAGTATGAGTTACTTGAAAAAGTACAGGCTTCTTCAAAAATGGTAGATATTCACTATATCCGTCAAAAAGAACCAAAAGGATTAGGACACGCTGTTTGGTGTGCACGTAAATTCATTGGTGATGAGCCATTCGCTGTTTTATTAGGTGATGATATCGTTCAAGCTGAAAAACCATGTTTACGTCAATTAATTGAAGAATATGATAAAACGCTTTCTTCTGTTATTGGTGTACAAACGGTTCCAGAAGATGAAACACACCGTTATGGAATTATCGACCCATTAGAGCAGGAAGGACGTCGTTACCAAGTTCGCAATTTCGTTGAGAAACCAGCGGCAGGTACAGCACCTTCAAACTTAGCAATTATGGGACGTTACGTTTTAACACCTGAAATCTTCATGTTCTTAGAACAGCAACATGTTGGTGCTGGTGGTGAAATTCAGTTAACAGATGCAATCCAAAACTTAAACGAAATTCAACGTGTATTTGCTTACGATTTCGAAGGAAAGCGCTACGACGTAGGTGAAAAGTTAGGATTCGTTCAAACGACAATCGAAATGGCTCTGCGACACCCAGAATTACGTGATGACATGGTTCCAATGATGCAGAAAATTTTAGAAGAACACACGAAGCAACAGTCTTAATATAAAAAAGGAGTTATTTCAGTGTACTGAAATAACTCTTTTTTATTATGAAATCGTCGAATGAGAATGCTGATAAGCGGAACGACGTACAGCATAGTATATGCGAGGTGCGATAATAGCACCGATAATGGTAAATGCAATATCTTTTACTGCGAACCACATCATAATCATCCAAGCCGCTTTATAACTCATATTACCACCCATGAAGAAATTGACTGCCCCGTACATATAAGTAGTACCGATAATATACGTTAAAATGATTCCTGTGAAAGAGGCAATTGCAAATGTACTGAATGTTGGTCGTTCTTTTTGTTCTACTAGTTTTCCGGATACGTAAGCAACGATAATAAATGCAATAATAAAACCACCAGTAGGATCTAAAAGCGCTCCGAATCCAGCTTTGAAGTTAGCGAAGATTGGTGCACCAGCTAAGCCAACGAGCATATACACAGTCATTGATAATGCGCCAAGTCTACTTCCAAGAAGAAGCCCTGCTAAAATTGCGAAAAATGGTTGCATAGATAATGGGATACCCGCTACTTGCAGGAATGGTGCCCAAGATACAATATTTGCACCAATGGCCATAAGAGCGACGAACATGGCAGCTAATGCTAAATCTAAAACATGAAATCTCCTCATAATGTTAACCTCCTGTTGTTTTTAGGTTAACATTATCGTAGCGAAAATATTTACTTGTTGTCAATCAAAATATTTTGATAAGAAGGCTTCAAATACTCTCTTAGCAACGTATACGGAATACGAAATTGAGGGATTCCGCTTGAATAAGGAGCAATCTCATATAAAGGGAAATAAATGACGAGATTGTCCGGTTCTAAAAAGAAGTGGAACTTTTTCGTGCTCATGACCTTTTCAGTTGCATCGGGAAAATAAATACTTTCATTTTGTTTAATTTGTCTTACAATCTCAGCACGGATTATTTCTTTATATTTATCTTCTGGTTGAAATAGATCGTCTAAGTGTAGTAACTTTTTTTCTTTTAAATCAAATGTGTTTGCCTTCCACTTATAAAGACCGTGTGCTCCGCCTGTATATTGATAGTAATTCACATATAGGCTGAGCAACGGTGGTTTATTTAGGGAGACTTTATAATCAACATTCGCCACGTACGGATGAAAAGGTGTGCTAGATCCTTCTGTTTCTTTATAATATTTTTTTGCGTCTTTTTCTAATTTTGTTTTAAATTTGTCAGTAGATTTTTTGTAATAGAAATTGAGCTTATTTTGAAATTTAGAATCGGAAAAATTGTGAAACGAAGGTCTGTTAATTTGATATTCTATATAAGGTTTCTTACCTTTTTGTGTTACAGTCTGAACATCGATTGTCAGGTTGGATGCTTTGGCTGCTAGTGCACAATTTGGTACAATAGTCAGCAAGGAGAACATAAGCAGTAATATACAAAATTTCTGTTTCATTTAGGTGAAACCTCCTTATATAAGTGCTATAAGTAGTTTGAAAATAAATAGGTAAAATTATACATTCAATTAAAGTAGGAGAAGGAGGAAACGATATGGGAAAAACTTTAATGGATTCACTTGGAATTGAGTTGTTAGAGATGACAGAAGATAAGGTGGTTGCTACGATGCCTGTTGATGAGCGTACGCATCAGCCGTTTGGTTTTTTACATGGCGGTGCATCTCTTGCATTAGCGGAAACAGTAGCAAGTGTTGGTTCATACAATTTAATTGATCAAGAGAAATGTATTTGTTTCGGTCTAGAAATTAATGCAAATCACATTCGCTCAAAGAAAGATGGGATTGTAACAGCGATCGGAACACCGATACATAGAGGGCATTCAACGATGGTTTGGGATGTACGTATTATTGATGAGAATGATGATTTACTATGTATATCAAGATGTACAGTAGCAATTAAAGAAAAACGTGAAAAGTAAAAAGAGGCGGCTCAATAGAGCGCCTCTTTTTTATAATTAGAACTGGATTTTCTTCTCTAAGAAACCTTTTAGCTCGCTAATTGGCATACGAACTTGTTCCATTGTGTCACGGTCACGTACTGTAACAGCTTTGTCTTCAACTGAGTCGAAGTCGTAAGTGATACAGAATGGTGTACCGATTTCGTCTTGACGACGGTAACGTTTACCGATAGAACCAGTTTCGTCAAAGTCTACCATGAAGTCTTTAGCTAGTTCTGCGAATACTTCAGTAGCACCTTCAGATAGCTTTTTAGATAATGGTAAGATAGCTGCTTTGTATGGTGCTAAAGCAGGGTGGAAACGAAGAACTGTACGAGAATCATTTTCTAATTGCTCTTCTTCATATGCATCACATAAGAATGCTAATGTTACACGGTCAGCACCTAAAGATGGCTCGATGCAGTACGGTACGTAACGCTCATTCGTTTGTGGATCGATATAGTTAAAGTCTTCGTTAGAGTGTTCCATGTGACGTTTTAAATCGAAGTCTGTACGAGATGCTACGCCCCAAAGTTCGCCCCAACCGAATGGGAATCTGAATTCAATATCAGTTGTTGCGTTACTGTAATGAGATAATTCCTCTTCACCGTGGTCACGAAGACGCATGCTTTCTTCAGTCATACCAAGTGAAAGTAACCAGTTCTTACATGTTTCACGCCAGAATGCGAACCACTCTAAATCTTCACCAGGCTTACAGAAGAATTCAAGTTCCATTTGTTCGAATTCACGTGTACGGAATGTGAAGTTACCAGGCGTGATTTCGTTACGGAAGCTCTTACCGATTTGGCCAATACCAAATGGAAGTTTTTTACGCATAGAGCGTTGTACGTTTTTAAAGTTTACGAAAATACCTTGTGCTGTTTCAGGACGAAGGAAGATTTCGTTCGTGCTAGACTCTGTAACACCTTGGAATGTTTTGAACATTAAGTTGAACTGACGGATTTCAGTGAACTCTTCACTACCACAATCAGGACATTTTACTTCATGTTCTTTCATTAGGTCAGCCATTTGGTCGAAAGTAAGACCATCAACAACCATTTCGATGCCTTTTGCATCTAATGCATCTTCAATTAATTTGTCAGCACGGTGACGCGCTTTACATTTTTTACAGTCGATCATTGGATCGTTGAAGTTACCAACGTGACCAGAAGCGATCCAAGTTTTTGGGTTCATTAAAATAGCTGCGTCTAAACCAACGTTGTATGGAGATTCTTGAATGAATTTTTTCCACCAAGCTTTTTTAACGTTATTTTTTAATTCGATTCCAAGTGGACCGTAATCCCAAGTGTTTGCAAGACCACCGTAAATTTCAGAACCAGGGAAAACAAAACCGCGATGTTTCGCTAAGTTTACAACTTGCTCCATTGAATACATAATAAAATCCTCCTTTTGAAAGTTAACGTATTGGCGATGACGTGCTCTGGTACTTGTGAAACGAGCGGTATATGCTTTGAAAAACATAAAAAAAACGCTCATCCCAAGGCTTAATTGCCTAGGGACGAGCGTTTGCCCGCGGTTCCACCCTAGTTGATACACAACAGGTGCATCCACTTTATCACGTATTGCTCGGGACTGCCGTTTCCTTGCGGCATCAGGCTTTCACTATCCCTGAATCGCTTTTTGTGCAAGTACTTATAAGTCCGTCATCGCTACTTATATTAATAATAATGAACATATTCTAACACGTTCTTTTTTAAATCTCAATAGAGGAACGCGTCTATCTATGATAGAGTCTCGCCTATTTTTTCGTTATTTATTCCGTAATTTTGTTTAATGTGCTTAATTGCTTCACGTTTACTAAGGGGAGCAAGCTCGTTATTTTGCACGTATTCCCAAACGACATCGGGCTTCGTTTTTGCATACTCGCGAAGGACCCAGCCAATCGCTTTTTGAATGAAAAATTCTTTTGAAGAATGTAGTTGTCCAATAATCCAGAAAAGAAGTTCTTCGTCCATCTTTTGTTTATATTTTAGCTGGAATAAAATAGCGGCGCGTTGTAACCATATGTTGTCTGATGCAATCCATTTTGGAATATAGGCAGAAATTAATTCCGGATGTTTTAAAAAGATATTTCCTAAAAATGTAGGGACGATGCTATCAACAGAATCCCACCAAGATTTTGTTACAATAAGTTCTTCTAAAAACGGGATATGCGTTTCGTTTATATGCTTTTTATATTTTTGCATAATATCGAGTGCGGCCGCTTGAAATTCACGTTCTGGTAAATCCCAAAGCTCACGTACGATAACTTGGAAATCTTTTTGATCTGGGGGAGTATGTATTTGGATGACGTCTTTCAATAGTTGTCTTCTTTCAGGTGTTTGAATACCGAGAAATGGGAAGTGATTTTTCATATAACGTGCCATCGGTTCTGCTTTTTCAGGATTTTTATGGGCTGTGAAATGCTCTTGTAATGCTTGTACAAATGGATGCATAAGTGCGTTCTCCTCTCTTATTATCTCGCTCCTATTATTATACAGAGAGTTTGGATAAATTTTAAAACATAACTTGTAAAGTAATGAAATATGTTGAGAGTAGAGAGGAGAGGATAAGATGGAAGATCAAGGCGTACTAGCAGGTTTCTTTGCTCTTAGTTTTGCGTTTATTCTTGTTGTATTGATTTGGGCAATTATTGCGTATTTATTAACGGCTTTTGCACTGTATACGATGGCGAAAAATGATGGTGCAACGGATGGTGCTCTTGCGTTTATTCCTTTTTTAAATAGTAAGATATGGGGGGATTTAGCAAAAGACAAATTACCGGATTTCTTAAAAGAAGAAGCAGGATGGAAAGTATTCGGCATATATGTCGCGTGTTTCATTTTTAACTTCGTACCAATTCTATATTTATTAGCAACAGCTGTATCGATTGTGCTGTCTATTTATCTTATCTACGCAATTTTAGATAGATACGGAACGAATTCTATATTGTTTACGATTATTCATACAATCACATTTTCGGTTTTCTTACCGATTCACTTGTTCATTATTCGGAATGAACCGGTAAGGTATAACGAGTAGGGATATTTGAAAAATCATTCATATAATTGTATTGAACAAGAAAAAGGGCTGTCACATGTGACAACCCTTTTTCTACTACATAAGGTAGCGTAAATAAATATAAATATGAGAAATGATTAATGAAACGATCATAATTGGGAAGCCGACTTTAAGGAATTCCATGTAGCTAAATTTATGGCCCTCACGACTTGCGATACCTGCAACAATTACGTTAGCAGAAGCTCCGATTAATGTTCCGTTTCCACCTAGACAAGCACCTAATGCTAATGCCCACCATAATACGTCGATTTGTGCGTCAGAAGGTGATAAACCTAGCCCAACTGCCATATCGTTAATAAGTGGGATCATTGTTGCAACGAATGGAATGTTATCAATTGTCGCAGAGGCGATACCAGATACCCATAAAATAAGGATAGATGCGTAAGAAACATCTCCACCTGTTATTCCAATTACTTTTTGAGCTAACATTTTGATAAGGCCGATATCAATAAGTCCTCCAACAAGTACGAATAGTCCTGCGAAGAAGAAGATTGTTACCCACTCTACACTTGCGAATACCTCTTCAATTTCATGTTCTTTCACACCGATTAGCATAAGTACAGTAGCACCAGTTAAAGCGATGATAGCTGCATCAACATGGAAGATCGAATGAGTCATGAAACCTACGATTGTAAGTCCAAGTACGGTTAAAGATTTTTTCATTAATACTGGATCTTTAATGTATTGTTTTTCATCTAAACTCATTAATTTTTTAATTTGTACAGGATCAGCAATTAATTGTTTACGATACATGAAGTAAAGTATTGTCGCTGTAACAGCAATAATAATGATTACGATAGGTGCTAAGTTGAATAAGAACGCATTGAAATCTAAATGCTTATTTGCAGAACCAATCATAATGTTAGGTGGATCACCAATTAATGTTGCTGTTCCTCCAATGTTTGAAAAAATAATTTCAGAAAGTAAATAAGGAACAGGATTTACTTTCAGTATGCGCGTAATAGATAAAGTAACTGGAACAACAAGAAGTACAGTTGTAACGTTATCTAAAAATGCGGAACCAAGCGCAGTAAGTAAGGAAAGTGAAATTAAAATTTTAATTGGATTTCCTTGCGCCCCTTTTGCTGCTTTAATGGCAACGTATTGGAAGACACCCGATTTACTTGTAATGTTCACCAGAATCATCATACCGATGAGTAGCGTAATCGTGCCCCATTCAATATGTTTCGTAAAGGCGTTGTGTAAATCAACGACCCCCATAATTACCATGAGTGCTGCACCAAGAAGTGCGATGACAGCGCGATTAATTTTTTCTGAAATAATAATGGCATATGTAATTAAAAAGACTGCGATAGCAAAATAATACTGCCAGTTTGCGAGCTCTTGCGTTGTTTCGTGCAAAACTCTCATCTCCTTTCATTCACTTTTCTTAGTGTGTCAAAAAATTAACTAGATGAAACACACATAACGTCATTATAAAGTAGAAAAAAGGGGGATGTAAATGAAAGGGCTTATTTTGTCATATTTTCTGCATCGGTCATTTTTTCTTATTTTTAAAAATATTTGTGGGCATTTGACATATATATAAGATACATCCAATCTGAATATTTAAAATGGAATTAGCATTCGAGCTTGTTCGTGTAGGAGTGTCAAATAGAAAGGAATGACAAAGATGATAAGGAAGGGATCGTATGGATGAACAACGATTTTTATTTTTGGATTTTGAGTTTACGATGCCCCAGCACAGAAAAAAACCAAAAGGATTTTTCCCGGAAATCATTGAAGTAGGACTCGTTTCGGTTGTTGGCTGTAAGGTAGAAGACACGTATTCAGCTCATGTTAGGCCGAAAACTTTTCCTTCTTTAACGGATCGATGTAAGAAATTTTTAGGAATTAAACAAGAAGTCGTAGATAAAGGAATTTCGTTTCCAGAACTCGTTGAAAAACTTGCAGAATATGAAAGGAGATGTAAACCAACCATTGTTACGTGGGGAAATATGGATATGAAAGTGTTGAAGCATAATTGTGAAATGGCAAGAGTAGACTTTCCGTTCTTAGGCCAGTGTCGTGATTTATCACTTGAGTATAAGAAGTTTTTTGGGGAGAGAAATCAAACAGGATTGTGGAAAGCAATTGAGGCATATGGAAAAGCAGGGACGGGTAAGCATCATTGTGCGCTAGATGATGCGATGACGACGTATAATATTTTTAAATTAGTAGAAAAAGATAAAGAGTATTTAGTGAAACCAGCACCTCCAACGTTAGGAGAACTCGTTGATTTTTCAAAAGTGTTAAAGAAAGTGAGTACACAGTAACGACCAAATTGCACAGTATGTAATTTGGTCGTTTTGTTTTTTTAAAGTTTGTAGTCTTTTTTTAACTGCTCTAATGTTTCTAGACTACGAACCGCAAAAGGTGAATCATCTTCAGAAAATGAATTCATTTGAGTTTCCAATGCTAATTTGAGTGACTCTGTATACTCTGGAATTTCTCCTTCATATTTCTTCACCATTTGCTCTGGAATGTTCGTCTGTTCACGGAAAGCTAAAGCACGTCTTTCATGGAAAAATGGTACGTCAGCTTGTTTTACGTTATGTAAGTCACCTTGCACCGGATGTTTTAAAACAGCTAACACTTTTACGACGTAACTGCCAGGACGGCTATTTGTAACTTCGCCGATGTATTTGCCAGTTTTATAAATACCAGTAACGATTTCACCAATTTCAAATGTTTCTCTCATATTTTTCACCTCAAGTTTATAGTAAGGAAAGTGTGCGAAGGAGTCAAAGAAATCATTCGCTTTCGGAATGCCCCCTTGAGAATATGGATAGGTTCCACTATAATTTTATATTATATAACAGAAAATTCTGATGTTTTTTGAATCCTATAATAAGGAGTGTTCCGTATGATGCCTTTATATTTTCCGGAAGATAAAACAGAATATATTATTCCAGGGATTGTTTGCGTTCTATTTATCATTGGTGCCGTTGCTACGTGGCGTATGTTCATTCGTGTATCAAAACGCGAAGCGGAGCGATTACAGAAAGTTGAAGAAAAACTTTTAGCGGAAAGGAAACAGTAACTCATTTTTGTATGTTTCCCTCTATGCTCGGACAATCTAAGGGCAGAATATATTTTGGAGGGAATAGAATGAAAAAACGGCTTTTTTTAAGTTGTTGTTTATTATTTCTGATGGCAGGTTGTGACCAAGGGAAGCCGAAAGAAATTGACGTGAAATTACATAATGCTTCAGGCGATGAAGTGGGGACTGCGAAAGTAGTGCAGCAAACAAGCGGAGTGAAAATTACGATTAAAGGGGAAGGTTTCGCACCAGGCGCGCACGGACTGCATGTACACGAAATTGGTGAGTGTAAAGCACCACGTTTTGAATCATCTGGTAATCATTTTAATCCTGATAATAAAAAGCATGGACTTCTTAATCCGAAGGGTGCAGAAAACGGTGATTTACCGAACGTAATTGCAGACGGTTCTGGAAAGATCAAGGCAGAAATCGATGCGCCGCACATAACGCTTGAAGAAGGGAAAACAACGATTCATAGAAAAGATGGAGCGTCTATTATTATTACAGAAAACGCTGATGATGGTATGACACAACCAACAGGTAAATCAGGTGATCGAATTGCTTGTGGTGTCATTGTAAAAAAAGCGTCGGATATGAAGAAAAAGTAAAAGCTACCGTGCATGGTAGCTTTTTTTGTGAAACGTATTTGAAAAGATATTGATAAAGGAGGTTTTCCCGAATTACCTCCTTTCTTATTCTGAAAACGTATGGCGCAGTCTATTTAAAATTTCTTCTAAAACAGATCTTGGACAGCCGATGTTAATTCGAATATGTTCTTCACCGCCTAATCCGTATTTCTCACCAGGTTCAACGATGATTTTCCCTTTTTCCTCAAGTAATGCAGTGCGTTCATTTTGAGAAAGCTGTAGGCGGGAGCAATCGATCCATAATAAAAAGCTACCTTCTGGTTTCGTTACAGAAAGAGCGGGTATGTGATTTTTAATATATTTACAAGCGAATTGAGCGTTATCTTCTATATATAATCGAATTTCATGTAGCCAATCATTACATTCTGTATAGGCACTTTGCATCGCTGTATAGGCAAATGTATTTAATCCGTGGAAACCTTGTCTATATTGGATAGATATAAAGGTTTGACGGAGTTTTTCGTTTGGAATGATAATAATCGATGCCTGTAATCCAGCGATATTAAATGTTTTACTCGGAGCCATACAAGTAATCGTGCGCGCTGCTAATTCTTCAGATAAGGAAGCGAACGGTGTATGCGTATGATCTCCGTAAATAATATCGGAATGAATTTCATCCGCGACAACGATTACATTATATTTTGTACATAACGTGCCAAGTTGTGTAAGTTCCTCTTTTGACCAAACACGCCCGATTGGATTGTGAGGACTACAAAGAAGCATGAGTTTGACGCCTTGTTGAAATTGCTTTTCTAAATGATCGAAGTCTATCGTATATGTATCATTTTGTTTCTGTAAAGGACTCACGCATAATCGTCTGTTGTTTGTTGTGACCATTTCGAAAAATGGGGGATAAATAGGTGGTTGTACGAGAACGGATTCGTTTTCCTTTGTGAAGGCCTGTATGCTCGCACTAAGAGCTGGAACGATTCCCGCGCTAAAGACAATCCAATCTTTTTGAATATCCCAGTTGTACTGTTTTTTTGTCCAGTTACAAATAATATCTCCAATATTTTCGGGAGGAAGTGTATAGCCGAAAATAGGATGCTCGATACGTTTCTTTAAAGCAGTCTGAATTGGTTGTGGTACTTCAAAATCCATATCAGCAATCCAAGCATGGAGAAGTTCTTCGTTTTTATACGTATCCCATTTCGTACTATGAGTTCCACGTCGATTGACTGTTTTATGAAATAGTTGCATAAGTTTGCCCCCTTCTTCTGTAAACCGTTAAGTTATGAAAGTTCTCTCTCTTCTTATAGAATAGCTGATGTGATAGGATAAAGAAAAGCATTAAAAAGTGAAAAGGCGGGAAGCGAATGGGTACATATGAAAAGATGATAGAGGTTGTGAAGAATTGGGATCCGTTTCAAATGGGACCGGAGTTTTATGAAACAGAAGCGAGCGATGTTGTGAACGTCGTAAGTGTGTTCGACGATCCAAAATACATCGCAAAAAAGATTCAACATATATACTTTATGTCTTTTGAGGAAGTACCTGCGCTTGGAAAATGTGAGAAGTTAGCTGTGGAATTACTTGTAATAAAAGAAGGCGGAAGTTGTTCATTGTAGGCTGTCGGAATTTCCGACAGCCTTTTGTATTATTGTGCAGAAAAAGCGATAATTTCTTCATAAACAAGTTCAGGCTTTTCTTCAGGTAGTAAATGTCCTGTGTTTTCGTAAGAAATAAATTTAGAATTTGGTAAATCTTTGTGTAGCCGATGACCTACATGTACAGGGACGACACGATCTTTTTCACCCCAAATGAGTAGTGTAGGTGTTTCGATTTTTTGTAATTCAGTTGAAGATAAATCACCTTCACGGTCTCTTATCATACGAGTTAAAGCAGGGAATATACGGTTGTCATAAAAAGGAGCGGAGTAACCTTCCTTCATTTCATCGTCAATTAATGAGTGATCATGAACGACATTCATTAAGTTATGAACAATCCCGCGCCGTATAATCCAGTTCTTTACGTATAAATGAAAGAACGGTAAATAAGAAGAGTACAGTAAAGGTAAGGTTGCGCGTGCTAAATAGCTAGAGCTGCATAGTAAAATTGTCTTTGAGATTAATTCAGGGCGTATACGGTTTACATAGAGAGAAATTTGTCCACCCATAGAATGCCCAACTAACACAATATTTGAGAGAGATAAATGTTCAATTAAATCGATAATAACCGTTGCTAAATTATGATAAGAATACTTAAAGAGATGAGACTTATCACTTTTTCCGAACGGTGGCAAATCAAGAGCTAGTACTGTTCCTGCTTTCGATAATAAAGGAATGAGGCGGCGGTAACTGAATGAGGAAGATAAAAAGCCGTGAACGAGTACGAAAGTAGGACGTTCCGTTTTGTTGTCATGTTCATACAATTCGTAATGAATAGTAGTGCCGCGAGTGGAAAAAGTGAAATAAGGACAAGTATATTCGTGATTCATTTTTTGTCACTCCATTGATTTTTGTTCATATCATCTCCAAGGCAGAAAAAAATATGTTAACAAAAAAAGGCAAGATGACGATGTCATCTTGCCTTTTGCTTATTCATCATTATCCACGAACAATATTAGGCGGTGTTTTTCCTTGTAACCCTGCAACTAAATTTTCAGCGGCTGTCATAGCCATTTGCTGCCTAGTTTTTAATGTTGCAGATCCGATGTGTGGTAAAGTCACAACATTTTGTAATGATAAGAGCAGATTATCTTTTTGAATCGGCTCTTGTGTAAAAGTGTCAATGCCTGCTGCAAAGATTTTCTTTTCTGTTAACGCATGTATTAACGCTTCTTCATCTACTGTTTTTCCGCGAGAGGCATTAATGAAGATTGCTGTTTCTTTCATTAATGAAAATTCCTTTTCTCCGATAAGATGATACGTTTCATCTGTTAATGGAGTAAGAAGAACAATAAAATCAGATTGTTTGAGTAACGTCTGTAAATCACAATATGTAGCATCGAATTTTTGTTCAGCTTCTTCTTTACGGCGACGGTTATAATACAGAACATTCATATCAAATCCGAATTTCGCCCGTTTTGCAACGGCTTCTCCAATTCGTCCCATTCCGATAATACCGATTGTACTATGGTGTACATCCAGCCCGAAGTGCTCTTTTCCGATTTCGGCGTTCCATTCACCATTTTTCACGTAGGAGTCGAGTTCGCAGACGCGGCGACCAGCAGATAACATAAGAGCGAAAACAAGGTCCGCTACTGTATCATCTAATACATATGGTGTATTCGTTCCAATGACATTGCGCTTTTCCATCGCTTGTAAATCAAAATTATCGTAACCGACAGAAATGTTGCTCACTACTTTTAAGTTAGGAGCTACATTTAATAATTCTTCATTAATAGCAGATCCGAAATTTAATAAGCCATCTTTATTTTGTATTTTCTCCAATAGGACATCACGAGGTACCTTCTCATTTTGCTCCCATTTTTCATAATCACAGTGTTCTGATAAATAGTTTTCTACAAATGTTGGAACTGGTTCAGCAATATAAACTTTTGGTTTCACGGTTCCATCCCCTTTCGCTTTATCACGCATTTTCCCGCTGATTAAAGTTTCACTTTATTTTGACATAATTCACTAAAAAAATCTTCTTTTCAAACTGGAAGGGGTATTTGTATAATTTAGACACAAACGAAAAGGAAGGATGATTTATATGGTGACAGAAAAAGAATTAGAATTATTAGCTTGTCTTGAAAAAAGTAGTCGATTATCTGTAGATACATTAGCGAAGCTGTTAAATATAGAAGTAGAAGAAGTAAAGAAGATGGTTGAAAAATTAGAAGCGGAAAAGATTATTGTTGATTATGTAACACATATCGATTGGACGAAGGTAAAAGAACATACAGGTTTAACGGCGATGATCGATGTGAAAGTTACGCCAAAGCGCGGCGTTGGGTTCGATGCGGTTGCTGAACAAATTTATCGTTATTCAGAAGTGAAATCTGTGTATTTAATGTCAGGGACATACGATCTTTCTATTACATTAGAAGGAAAGACAATGGGAGAAGTCGCGATGTTTGTTTCTGAGAAATTAGCAACAATTGAATCTGTCGTTTCTACAACAACGCATTTCATTTTGAAAAAGTATAAACATGAGGGAATTATTTACGAAAAAAACGATGATGATAAGCGCATTGTGGTGACACCATGAAGCAATTTGAACTATCTAGAACGGCAGAATCTTTACAACCATCTGGTATTCGAAAGTTTTTCGATTTAGCAGCAAATATGAAAGGTGTTATTTCTCTTGGAGTAGGAGAGCCTGACTTTGTTACACCTTGGAATGTAAGGCAAGCATGCATCCGTTCTTTAGAACAAGGATATACGTCATATACAGCAAATGCAGGATTATTGGAACTGCGCCAAGAAATAGCAAAGTATCTAAAAAAACAATTTGCAGTATCTTATGATCCGAACGATGAAATCATTGTTACAGTTGGAGCGAGTCAGGCGTTAGATGTAGCGATGCGCGCCATTATAAACCCTGATGATGAAGTACTCATTATTGAACCAAGTTTCGTTTCTTATGCACCGCTTGTGACATTAGCTGGAGGAGTTCCGGTTCCTGTGGCAACGACTTTAGAAAACGAGTTTAAAGTACAACCAGAACAAATTGAAGCAGCTATTACAGCGAAAACAAAGGCAGTTTTGCTTTGTTCACCAAATAACCCAACAGGTGCAATGTTAAATAAATCCGAGCTTGAAGAAATAGCAGTGATTGTTGAGAAGTACAATTTAATCGTATTATCTGATGAAATTTATGCAGAGCTTGTATACGACGAAGTATATACAAGTTTCGCGAGTATTAAAAATATGCGCGAGCATACAATTTTAATTTCGGGATTTTCAAAAGGGTTTGCGATGACAGGATGGCGCCTCGGTATGATTGCAGCTCCTGTTCAATTTTCGGAATTAATGCTTAAAATTCATCAATATTCCATGATGTGTGCACCGACAATGTCTCAGTTCGCAGCACTCGAAGCGTTACGCGCGGGGAATGATGAAGTAATTCGGATGAGAGATAGTTATAAGAAACGCCGTAATTTTATGACGACATCGTTTAATGAAATGGGTTTAACGTGTCATGTGCCGGGCGGAGCATTTTATGTCTTTCCTTCTATTTCTTCAACTGGACTATCTTCGGCAGAATTTGCAGAACAGTTATTATTAGAAGAAAAGGTGGCTGTTGTACCTGGAAGTGTATTTGGCGAAAGTGGTGAAGGATTTATTCGTTGCTCGTATGCAACATCGCTTGAACAACTTATGGAAGCAATGAAGAGAATGGAACGGTTTATAGAAAATAAAAAAAGGACAAAACATAATACGTTTTGTCCATAAAAGGGGGGGAATACTAGAAAGCCATGTGTTAGTATTCTATCCCAATATTAGAAAATTATACGTACTCTAGGAAATTTTTCGTTAATTTTGAATGAGTTCTGTCATAGTGGTATAATTTACTAATATAAGGTATGCATATCCTGAGTAGCTTTACTTAGGGTACGTACTAACTAATCGGATATTTAACAATAAATCATCTGCTTTACTATCTACAATTGTAGAGAAAATGGTAACGTATGGGAGTGTTTCATATGTCAGAACAATATACAACTGGAGTGGTTGTAACAGGGAAAGTGACTGGGATTCAAGATTACGGAGCATTTGTAGCGTTAGATGCAGAAACACAAGGGCTTGTGCATATATCTGAAATTACAAATGGATATGTAAAGGATATTCATGACTTTTTAAAAGTCGGCGATACAGTAGAAGTAAAAGTACTTTCAATTGATGAAGAACACAGAAAAATGAGTTTATCGTTAAAAGCGGCGAGAAGAAAACAAGGGCGGATCCTTATACCGAATCCATCTGAGAACGGATTTAATACGCTGCGAGAAAAGCTAACCGAATGGATTGAAGAGTCCGAGTTAACAAAGTAAAAGAGGAGCGCATATGAGCGTTCCTCTTTTACTTTGTCTTATGATATATATTTGCAAATATGATTGCATGCAATCATATTCGTATGTCGGAGGTGAAATAAAGACATACTGACTAGTGGATTTCGTTCGTTTCTGGGTGAGTGCCAAGATTTTCTGATGGTTTAAAGAGTAAACCAAGATTGATAAGCCCAGAAATACCGACGATGCCGTAAATAATACGGGAAAGAGCTGAATTTTGTCCACCGAAAATGGCTGCCACTAAGTCAAACTGGAAGAACCCGATTAGTCCCCAGTTCACGGCGCCAATTACAGTAAAGACTAATGCGATACGTTGCAGAGTACTCATGAAAAAGCCCCCCTTAATTGTGAAGCGTGAACAAGCGATGAGTTAATTAACTCCTTTATAGAATGGTGTAGTTATGTTGTTTTTATACATAAAAAATATAAGAAAAAGGATGTATATACATCTATACCGAAAAATGCGAATTTTTATGCAAAAAATGAACTTTTTCTAAAAAATATATATTGGTTACGTTTACAATGGTTGAATCGCTTGATTTACAACTTCAGTTTCGCTAAAGTGAATACAGAAATACATATACATTATTGGAGGGAAAAAGATGAGTACACATGTAACGTTCGACTATTCTAAAGCGTTATCCTTCATCGGTGAACATGAAATCACTTATTTACGTGATGCAGTGAAAGTAACACATCATGCAATCCACGAAAAAACTGGAGCTGGGAACGATTTCCTTGGGTGGGTAGACCTTCCGCTTCAATATGACAAAGAAGAATTTGCTCGCATTCAAAAATGCGCAGAAAAAATTAAAAATGACTCTGACATTTTACTTGTTGTAGGTATCGGTGGTTCTTACCTAGGAGCACGTGCAGCAATCGAAATGTTAAACCATTCTTTCTACAACACGCTATCTAAAGAACAACGTAAAACTCCACAAGTGCTATTTGTTGGACAAAACATTAGCTCCACTTACATGAAAGATTTAATGGACGTATTAGAAGGTAAAGACTTCTCTATTAACGTTATTTCCAAATCAGGTACAACAACAGAGCCGGCACTAGCATTCCGTATTTTCCGTAAGTTATTAGAAGAAAAGTATGGAAAAGCAGAAGCTCGCAAACGTATTTATGCAACGACAGATAAAGCACGTGGTGCATTAAAAACATTAGCTGATAACGAAGGTTACGAAACATTCGTTATTCCAGATGATGTTGGAGGACGTTTCTCTGTATTAACGCCAGTTGGTTTATTACCAATCGCAGTAAGTGGCTTAAATATTGAAGAGATGATGAAAGGTGCAGCTGCTGGTCATGATGACTTCGGTGCATCAGAACTAGAAGAAAACCCAGCTTACCAATACGCAGTAGTTCGTAACGCTTTATACAATAAAGGAAAAACAATTGAAATGCTTGTTAACTATGAGCCGGCACTTCAATACTTCTCTGAATGGTGGAAACAGTTATTTGGTGAAAGTGAAGGGAAAGATCAAAAAGGTATCTTCCCATCTTCAGCAAACTTCTCAACTGACTTACACTCATTAGGTCAATACGTTCAAGAAGGTCGTCGTGACTTATTCGAAACAGTTCTGAAAGTAGGTAAATCTACACATGAACTAACAATTGAATCAGAAGAAAACGATTTAGATGGATTAAACTACCTTGCTGGTGAAACTGTAGACTTCGTAAACACGAAAGCATACGAAGGTACATTACTTGCACATAGCGATGGTGGCGTACCAAACTTAATCGTAAATATCCCTGAATTAAATGAGTACACATTCGGTTACCTTGTATACTTCTTCGAAAAAGCATGTGCGATGAGCGGCTACTTATTAGGCGTAAATCCATTCGACCAACCAGGAGTAGAAGCATACAAGAAAAACATGTTTGCTTTACTTGGTAAACCAGGATTTGAAAAGTTAAAAGCAGAATTAGAAGAGCGTTTAAAATAATAAAAAGCGACCGGAATCCGGTCGCTTTTTATTGTTTTATCGAAAAGTCCATCGGTATATTCAAACTAGAGTGGGTATGCTAAAGAAAAAGTCTAGGAGGGATGGGCTTGATTCCGATTCAATCAAATTTAGAAGGACGTACATATGCGTTATATAAGTTGGAAGAGATAATGAAGCCACTTGGGTATAACATTGGTGGCAATTGGGATTACGATAAAGGATGCTTTGATTACAAAATCGATGAAGAAGATGGCTATCAATTTTTACGAGTGCCATTTACAGCAGTGAATGGCGAATTAGATGTGCCTGGTGTAATAGTCCGTCTGGAAACGCCGTATATTCTTTCGCACGTATATCAAGACGAACTAGATGATCACGTAAATACTTTAACGGCTGGAACGAGTGGAATGGATCAATTTGCTGAGCCGAAAGATCCAGATGGAGATGTGAAAAGAAAATATATCAATATTGGGAAAGTGCTCATGCAGGAACTAGAAAAACATTTTCTTAATGGTGAATAACAATGAGTATGTCGCTTTCAATGAGAACAAAGGAATGGACTGGATTAATCATATATTGTTCGTCGCGTTTTATACCTAGTAAGAGAATATTTTGCTTTAAAAGAGTATAGCTACAATTTGCAAAAGTTTGTCCAGTGCAGGAAGGATAAAGCTCCATCAGTTGTAATTTGTTATCAGAGATTTCATCGTAAAGTGAGAATAGTACGCCTGAAATGGAAGGGAATAAAAGAGAAGCGGTAAATACGTAGCTCGTTAATTTATTTCCTTCTATAATTTCTGATACACCAGCTCTAGTTGCATTTTGTATTTGTTCAGAAGTAAGAAGTTCGGCGATGCAGTGAATGTTTGGATTGAGACCTTTCGCAGTTAAAATATTTAAAATGGACTGTGTATCTGCTAAGCTTTCATTTTTTTCTTTATCAGCTGTTATTAATATAGTGTGAGCCGTTGTAATGTTAGCTTTTAATAAAGTTTGATCGTGATGCGGGCAACCCTTTATAAATTCTAAATGATGAAATGGTTTTGGAAGTAAAGAAAGTGTTTCATCAATTAAAACGATATCAAGGTTCGGTTGTAAGATGTGCATTTGTTTTACAACATGTTTTGCCCGTTCATTCCAACCCACGATAATCATATGACCGTTAGAGGTAGCGGCTTCTTCTCCTTTAATTTTCATATATTGTTTATTAATCATATCAGTGGCGAACAGAACCATATAATAAGAACAAAAACCGGTTCCAAATAAAATAATACCCATACCGATAAGTTTGCCTATTAGTGTATGCGGGGCAAAGTCACCATAGCCAACGGTGAAAATGGTAACGATTGACCACCAAACTCCATCAAACCATGTGGTGAAGTGTGATGGCTCTAATCTATGTATAAGGAAGCCAGAAAAAGCAGTAAGTAAAACAATAAAGCAAACTAAACGAAAAATAATGGAATCACGAAATGTATCTACTAAATTTGGACGGGATTTCAAACTCTTATTCCTCCTTACTTTGCAGGACTACATTCATTGTTACCATTATAGAAAAAAGAAAAACTCTCTAATTTAAAAGAGAGTTTGTTTTACATTACATACTTTCTAATTCAGTTTGTTGGACACTTTCAAGATGCTGGAGGGCGTAGTAAACATCAGCGGTATGCCTTTTTTGATCGATAGATAATTTCAAATGTAAATAGTGAGAGCCATTCTCCAATGTTTTGAGCTTCATATTCTTAACTTTTATATCCATTTCTTTTATTTCTTCAATTACAATTGGGATATTGTCCATATTTCGCACGACAAGTTTTACTGCGATATCACGTTGACGAAATGATCTCGGTCCTACAAATTTCATTGCTAATGGTATAAGTTCAACGCTAATCATAAGGAAACACATTCCGAAAATCGCTTCGATATAGAATCCAGCCCCAACAGCAATACCAATACCAGAAGCACCCCAAATCATAGCAGCAGTCGTTAGTCCTGCAATGCTATCGTTTCCTCTTCGTAAAATAACACCGGCACCTAAAAAACCGATTCCTGATACAATTTGAGCGGCAAGTCGAAGTGGATCCATATTCATATGATCGGTATGTGGTAAATTGTAAGCCGCTTTAATAGAAACAATCGTCAGGAGGCAACTAATGATAGAAATAACTAAACAAGTTTTTAAACCAAGTGGTTTTCGTTTTAATTCGCGCTCTAAACCGATAGCGAACCCTAAAATAGCCGAGAGACCTAGTTTGATTAATAAATCGGCATAGTCCATATATATTCCTCCTTGTATGATATGGTATATGAATAAAACATTTATTATAGAAAGAAACGCTTTTGATAGAGTGACTTTATATAGAATATATGTAGGAATTATTTATACATGAAAGAGATATTTCGTTTAAGTATATGATATTAACAAAGAAATTAGGGTGATCTAAAAAAAAGTTTATAAAAGGTGTTGTATTTCGATTTTCACCATGATATATTAATAACCGTCGCTGATGCGGAAACGCAGAAAACGACAAAAAAGAAATTGAAAAACTTAGTTGACATCGAAAAACGAAGATGTTAACATAAGG